>CAUJKL010000575.1 GCA_963204995.1 Planctomycetota bacterium
GCCGGCTTCAACGATCATCTCACCAAGCCCGTCAACTTCGATCATCTAAGAAGCCGACTGCAGGATGTGGCTCGCCAGCGAGACGGTGAGAGTTTTCACATGCTCGCGGACGGGCGACAGGAGTAATTACCATGACGACTCAATCGGTGAAGCCAACGCGGCTCGTTAACACAATTCACGCGTTGTCGCTACCACATCGTACAACACGCCCAATTCGCAATCGCGATTCGTGAGGAGGGTTCAATCAGGTCCGTGTCACTCCAAGATCGACCGACAACTTCCAATCCCGAGCAACGGCAGCGCTCTCACCACGGCACAAGTGACAAGGCTCACGGTCGCCGTGAAGCAACGAACCAGACTCAGCCCCACGGGCATCGAGCAACACCGCCCGCGACGCGCCCGCAGCCAAAGCAGACGACAGAAGTGATCCAATCGCCCGTCGAACAGAAGGGTCGCGAGCGTTCCTCCCTCCCACTTTTCTTGAGCTCGTTCAGCCTCGTCCAGTTCTTCCAGATCTGGTAACGACGAATCACGGCAATGAAGCATCCGCGAGATGCGGCGTAGCAACTCGACGTCGTTGATTCCTTCGACAGCGAGCAACAAGCGTCGCTCCGCAGTTAGAATCGTCCAGGAAATAACTTCCGAATCTTGAAACGGGCGGGTGGCTGTGGCGGAGTCTTCGACGCCCGACCGAGGCGCCGACACTGCCTCGACATCCCACTCAGTTGTACGAAGCGGCGTTTCACTTCGAGGCTGTGATTTTATTGGGTGGGATAGGCTTCTAGCCTGTCAGAAATACGGGGAAAATGACAGGCTGGAAGCCTATCCCACGATTTTTTCACAACCTCTTCGCGACTGGATTCATGCTGATCTGGCTGGGGCGACGCGGTGTCTTCCGCGGGCAACTTATCAAGCTGTATCTGTTGTCATATCTCGGCTATCGATTTGTCACCGAGTTCATTCGGCCCGAGCATCGCATTTGGTTTGGAATCACCGGATATCAAGCAGCGGTGTGAGCGTTGATGCCGCTGTTTCTGTGGCTCTGGTGGCGAGACCAAGCCAACTTGCTCGCTTAGAAGTCGTACCACAACCCCCAACCAATTTGCTCTTCGAATTTGTCAAAGAAGGAGAATTGATTGCTTTCGCCGTTGTAGTAGAACAACCCGGTACGCAGCATATTGTGATCCTCACCGCGCCACGCCCAACCGGCTTCGAGTGTCAAACCGCCTCCGAAGTTAACTTCTTGGCGGAGGTGGACATTCATCGCACAGAACGGCGCTCCGCGAAGACCCGTGTAACCGCTGGGTGCATAGTCCACACCGAATTGGAACTCCCACGGCTCGCTGACGTCACAGTAGAACGACCAGCCGACCTCGGCGTACGCACGCACGCGCTCGGTCACGTAGTACGAGTAGCCGAGAACCAAAACGTCGCGAGAGTAGTTCAGCCGATTGAAGCCCGGGTTCTTCAGGAGGTATTCGTCACCCACGTGCGAACTGAGATGATAGTAACCGAACTTCACTCGATGCGGCCCGCTGCCATACGTGATTGGAATACCGGCGCGAAAGTCGACTGAACGAACGTCGCGATCCTCGGGCATGTCCAACCGGACTTGCCCACTGCCTTCGACATCCAACTCCCAGCCTTCGGGCCGATAGGGGTCGGTGGTGCCATACCGCCAGATCGCAATGCGAGTACCGAGGATGCCGTCAAAGAACGAGCTGTCATTCGGAATATTGAACAGATGGAGTGCAAACCGCGACTCTATGGTCCCCGCTAAATAATTGTCATAGATCAATCCGTCGGGAAGCAATTGGTGGGTCCACACGTCGCTGGGGCGACTCTCTTGTGGCCATGCGTCGAGCGGTGGCGGACTGTCGAATCCCTGAAAGCTTTGATAGGTCGGAAGCCCACTGATCTGTGGCATCGCGTCTGGGGACTGTGCTACGAGCGGCCGTTGCATCGGGATGCCAAGCACGGCAATCGCAAGAAAGACAATGCGATACACGAAGTGAACTCCGGCGGTCGCTTCGCAGCGCGTTGGCAGCCGAATGGCAGGTGCGCCGCAAACGATCAGCACTGATGGTGTCAGGGTGGGTCAAACAACAGGAATGCGGTTACCGGCTCAAGTCAGAGCTGGGGATATCGAAATGAGGGAATAAATCAGGTAGGCATCGGGCGGGACTTGCCAGCCAGCGGAGTTCCCTCACAATGAGGCTCGCCAGCTCGGAAATGGATGGATGGTAAGTGTTGTGTCGGCGATTTCGCGGGTAGGCATCGTGCCGACAATAGCGTATCTACAGATTGTATCGGCTTGATGAATCTCAAATTCCAGCCAGAATCGAGACTTGTTCTACGAGAATCTCACGAACCCAGACGACGGAGTGCAAGCGATGGTACTACTTGAATTCAGCATTTCGCCCTTGGAAAAGGGGGCCAGCGTCAGTCCGTATGTTGCCCGCAGCCTGGCGATTATCGACGCCAGCGGTTTGGATTACCGCTTGCACGCGATGGGCACGATCGTCGAAGGGGAACTGGTTCAGGTGCTCGACGTGCTTCAGAAGTGTATGGAAGCGATGGCCACCGACTGCGACCGGGTCACCTGCACGGCGAAGATGGATTATCGGCGAGGCTACTCGGGCCGCTTGGCGACGAAAGTTGAAAGTGTCGTTGAAAAGCTCGGCAAAGACCTCAAGACGCTTTAACGCGCAAGGAGCGAAAATCGAATGAAGGAAGTAGATGTCGCCATTATCGGCGGTGGGATCGTAGGTTTGGCGACGGCCTATCAGCTGTTGGAGCGGCATCCTGATAAGCAGGTCGTCGTGCTCGAAAAGGAGTCGTCGGTCGGTGCCCATCAAACGGGACACAACTCGGGAGTGCTCCATTCCGGGATTTATTACAAGCCAGGTTCGTTGAAGGCCCAGAACTGTCGTGTCGGCAAACGGGCGATGGAAGCTTTCTGCCAAGCCGAGGAAATCCCCTACGACATCTGCGGCAAAGTCATAGTCGCCGTCGACGAGAGTGAGATTCCTCGGCTCGAAAGGATCTATGAGCGAGGTCAGGCCAACGAAGTCACGTGCGAAATGATCGATCGCGAGCGATTGCGAGAACTGGAACCGCACGCCGCTGGAATCAAAGCGATCCACGTCCCTGAATCCGGCATCGTAAATTATCGACGCGTTGGCGAACGACTCGCCGAGATTATTCAAGAACGCGGCAGCGAAGTGTGGTGCGACGCGAGAGTCGTTGGCTTTAAGCGGGATGGCGGTCGATCCGTGCTCGAGACGAAGCGCGGCGAATTGGCGGCGCGATATGCGGTCAACTGTTGTGGCTTGCAATCGGATCGCATGTCGAAGATGACGGGGCACAAGGCGGATGCCAAGATTCTGCCGTTCCGCGGCGAATTCTATGAACTCAAGCCCGACTCACAACATCTCTGTCGGACCCTGATTTATCCCGTTCCCGATCCCAGCTTTCCGTTTCTGGGCGTTCACTTTACGCGCATGATCGAAGGCGGAGTCGAATGCGGGCCGAATGCCGTGCTCGCATTCGCCCGTGAAGGCTATCGCAAGACGGACATCAATATCGCCGACTTGGCCGAGACGCTTACCTATTCTGGCTTCTTGCGAATGGCGGCCAAGTATTGGCGAGTCGGTGCCGGCGAAATGTGGCGTTCGTTTAGCAAAGCCGCGTTCGTGAAGGCCCTCCAGCGGCTGATGCCAGAAATCCGCGGCGAGCATCTTGTACCGGCGCGAGCCGGCGTACGGGCTCAAGCGATTTCACCATCCGGCGACATGGTGGATGACTTTGTGATCCAAGCGTCCGACAACGTGATCAACGTCAACAACGCCCCATCCCCAGCCGCTACTTCGTCACTCAACATCGGCAACATCATCGTCGACAAGCTTGACGAACAGTTTCGGTAGCTGGGCGGCCTCGCTTCGGGAAGAGCTTTCGCTCTCGGTTGACAGATTGGGAGTCTCGCGTCACACTGAGATCTCAGATGGATATCACTTGCGAGGCAGGGTTCTGTTATGACTTCGATGGTTATTGGCTCCAAGGCGAAATCGCTCCTGAAGGATCAAGCGTACGCCGAGCTGAAACGTTTGATTCTCGACACGACGTTCTCGCCGGGCGATTTTCTGTCCGAGCGGCAACTGGCCGAGCGGCTGACGATGAGCAAGACGCCCGTCAAAGCGGCCCTCCAGCGTCTCGAATCGGAAGGATTCATCGCGGTCTCGCCTCAGCAGGGCATTATTGTTCGCGATCTCTCGATTCACGAGATTGCTGACCAGTTTGAAATCAGGCTGGCACTCGAATCGCACGTACTTCGATCCGTCGCCGGCAAGTTGACAAGCGACGAAGCACAGCGGTTGCGCGGCAACCTCGAACAGCAACGGGCGATGGTCGCGACACACGATTACGCGCGAGCCGTCGAACTCGATACGGACTTTCACACGATGATCTGCGAGTTCCATGGCAATCAGGAAATCATTCGAGTCATGTCGCAATTGCGCGAGCGGATGCACCGTGTGATTGCTCGCGTGTTTGAGCAGGATCGCGACCGCATGGCAGCCAGCGTGGGTGAACACACGGCGATTGCCGAAGCGGTCTTGGCGGGTGATGCGGATCGAGCCGCACAGTGCATCAGGGAGCATTTGGATTATGGTAAGCAGTTCCTGCTCGCACCACGTCGGCGTTAGTCGGCGTTATGGCCTTCTGTTGATCGCTTGTTTTGCCTGCCTGCCAGTGCATGCGGCGGACAATGCGCCCGCAACGTTCTTTCGCGGTTTGAACCTGAACGGACCAGCCGTGACGATCGATGGTCATCCGTGGGACGGCAAGGACGCGAAGAACTATGTTTGCCAGGATAAGGCGTTCGACGCTCAGAGCATTAAGCTGCTCCCATCGACGGACGCAGAGCGGTCGAAGATGATCCGCTCCAGTCGCTGGGGTGGTAACCGCGTTGAGCTCACCGATGTTCCCAGCGGAGTTTACAGTGTGTTTCTGTACGTCTGGGAGGACAACAAACCGGAAACGTACGATATCGCTGTTAACGGTCGCCAAGTTGTGAAGCGTTACAACAGCGGAACGGAAGGGCACTGGGAGAAACTTGGTCCCTGGTTCACGGATGCCGAGGATGGCAAGATCGTAATCACCAGTCAGGGCGGAGCAGCGAATTTTTCCGGTATCGAAGTCTGGCGGGGCGAACACGACGGTTCCGATGCGTCTGAAGTCACCGTAGAGCAACTCGCGTTCTTCGAGCAGCGAATTCGCCCCTTGCTGGTAACGCATTGCTACGAATGCCACAGCGAGAAGTCCGAAGAAGTCGGCGGCCGTCTACTCGTTGATTCCGCACCGACGATGCGCCGCGGTGGCGATTCGGGACCGGCGATTGTCCAAGGTGATCCCGACCACAGCCTCTTGATCGATGCCGTACGCTACAAGAACGACAACATCCAGATGCCGCCCGATGGAAAGCTCTCTGATGCGGAGATAGCAAGCCTGGAGGAATGGGTGCGCATTGGCGCGCCAGATCCTCGGCGAAGTGCGACGCGGATGCCGCTCAAGACGATCGATGTGGCGAAGGCTCGTGAGTTCTGGTCTTTCCGAGCCGTCGTCGATCCCGCTGTTCCAAACGTGCGCGATACAAGATGGCCGCTCAGCGATGTCGATCGCTTCATCCTCGCGAAACTCGAACAGCAGGAGTTGAAGCCCGTCGCGACGGCCGACAAGCGGACACTCATTCGCCGCGCGACGTTCGATCTTATTGGCCTGCCGCCCACGCCACAAGAGATCGAAGCGTTTCTTGACGACGACTCGCCGGATGCCTTTGCCCGCCTCGTCGATCGGCTACTGGAGTCGCGTCAGTACGGCGAACGCTGGGGGCGGCACTGGATGGATCTCGTTCGCTATGCCGACACGGCCGGCGAGAATTCCGACTATCCAATCCCGCAAGCGTATCGCTATCGCAATTACATTATCGACGCGTTCAACAGCGACAAACCGTACGACGAGTTTCTCCAGGAGCAGATCGCCGGCGACCTGCTTCCAGCGGCGAACGATGCCGAGCGCAACGAGCACATTATCGCCACCGGCTACATCGCGACCTCACGTCGATTTGGCTCGGTCATCGAGAACTATCCTCAGCATCTGACGATCGAAGACACGATCGACAATCTCGGTCGCGTTGTGTTGGGACTCACGCTGTCGTGTTCACGCTGTCACGATCACAAATTCGACCCGCTTCTTCAGACCGACTACTACGGAATCTACGGCATATTTGAAAGCACCAAGTACGCCTTCCCTGGCATCGAACTCGATAAGATACCTCGCGACTTCGTGGCGCTGATCGAAGACGGCAAGCCGGGGAAAGAGTTAGCCTACGCGGTGGCGGATGATCAAGTGGGCGATTCCCATTTGCAGATTCGCGGCGAGCCGACTCAGCCGGGTGACATTGTTCCGCGCAAGTTCATTGATCTGTTCGGCGGGAAACGTCTGACCGACGAACAATCGAAACACAGCGGTCGTGTGCAACTGGCTCAATGGCTGACCGATCGCGAGAATCCGCTGACCGCACGAGTCATGGTGAATCGCATCTGGCAATACCATTTCGGTTCAGGACTGGTGAAAACGCCCAGCGACTTCGGCGCACGCGGCTTACCGCCAACGCATCCAGAACTGCTCGATTGGCTGGCCACACGCTTTATGGAAAGCGGCTGGTCGATCAAACAAATGCATCGACTGATCATGAACTCACGAGTTTACCAACTCGCCTCCAAGTCCGATCCTACTCTTCCCTCATCCCTCATCCCTCCTCCTTCCTCCATCGACCCCAACAACGATTTGCATTGGCGATTTAACCGTCATCGGCTCGACGCCGAATCCCTTCGCGACGCGTTGCTCATGATCAGCGGCGAACTCGACACGTCGATGATGAACGAACCGCATCCGTTCCCACCGACCGATAAGTGGCAATTCACACAGCATCACCCGTTCCGCGACAGTTACGACAGCAATCGTCGCAGCGTCTATCTGATGACGGCTCGGCTGAACGCTCGCCCCTTTTTCACGACGTTCGATGGTGCCGATCGCAATGCCTCGACGGCTCGCCGGGACAGTTCGGTCACTT
>CAUJKL010000576.1 GCA_963204995.1 Planctomycetota bacterium
CGGGATTGCGGAAGTGGGGAATCCTTCAGCTCGCGCGGTCGAAGGATGAGTATCACCGCTGGCTTGATCTCTATTACGATCAACTTCACCGTGCTCCTGCTGCTGATGAATCCGACGATGCGGGAAGCATCAGTTCGGCAAACTGGCACCTCAACGTACCGACGTCGCCTGAGACATTCCCGGACGATGCGACGTTCAAGCTGACATTCAATGAAGCCGACTATCTAGCTGATCGCATCCGACAGAAGACGGCTGGTAGCTTGTTGGCTCACTACGTCAGCCACGAAATAATTCCTGAGGCTCCATTGCCGTGGCTGGATGAAACGTGCCAGTCATTGCCCGAGCAACTCCGCAATCTGGTGGACCATGCCCAACACTTCTCGGAAGTCATGCACGGTGCGGCTTTACTTTACAACTTGCTGCTGGCCGAGTCGCATCCTCAATTTGCCGAACTCTGCGATCAATACCGCGACCGCCTTGCTGAATGGTGGGCAGAAGTTCCGATGATGAGGGCGTCACGGGTCGCCGACAAACGCGATGCCTTTTGGTCGTTGGTTGAAAGCAACACGGCGCATCGCGTTCCGCCGCCAACCAAGACGTTCGTGAATCGTTGGCATGAAATGGTCATTGAAGCCGGGAACGATTTGCCGATCGTTGACAACTCTGACGCCAGATTTCTGATCAAAGATCGCGAACGCAAGATCAAACCAGGTCGTGCGAGAATCGGCAATCATCAAATGTTACAGGACTGGGGCGGCCAGTCGGGAACGGCCCAGCTGAACTATCGTTGGCCAACGGCGTCGCAGATCATTGAAGACATCGTGCGGCCACTAAAGGAATAGCGAAAATGCTAGAGCCAACCGATCGTCGGCTGCTGTTCGAGTTGCTGAGGCCGCCAGCGGGCTACCGTTTGTCGTGTGCTGTCGGTACGACTTACAGCCTTGATCTGCTCGCGTTGTTGGTCACGCCGTTGGCATTCACCCTGTTTGATTGTGAGACCAAAGAGGGCAAGCTAACGGCAAGTCCTACGGCATTATTGGAATCGCTGCGGCGTTATGCGGACAATGTGACTCTGTTCTGTCAAACGGGAAAGATTCAGCCACCGACTAAAGCTCGTCAGCTCTTTGGCTATTTGGAACAATGCGTCGTGGAAGTCGCCGCCCCGCTCGGAGGTGTGTTTCACCCGAAGCTGTGGGTGCTGCGATTTGAGCCGGTGGGACAGCAGCCTGACGATGAATGGCCGATCGAATACCGAGTGTTGTGCCCCAGCCGAAACCTGACGTTTGATCGTTCTTGGGACACGATGCTCGCCATCGACGGAGCATATTGGCCCCGCGAGCCTCGAAGTGAGGAGAATGCGCCACTCGCGCAAATGATTGCACAGTTACCGGACCTCACTGTGAGGCAGCCCAGTACAGAGACATACCGCCAGCATACACAACTGATTGCAGAGGAACTACCGCGTGTCGCGTTTGAGCCACCGGAAGGTACGCACTCAATTCGGTTTTGGCCCTTGGGGCTTGAAAGCCGAGACCAATGGCCGTTCCAGGAGCCGATGGACCGCCTACTTGTGATTTCTCCATTCGTGTCGGACGGACTGCTGAGCCGCATGTCGAAAGATGTTGAAACAACCATCATTTCACGCGCTGAGGAACTGACACGACTCCAGCGGGAAACGCTTGAGCAGCTGAAGGCGAAATACACGCTTGATCCTGCCGCTGAATCAGAAGTTCCAAGCCCGACAGGCAATGAAGAACCTGTTGAGTTCGCGAACGAAGCTGTCGAGGATGGTCAAACGAAGGAAGAAACAGCACAGGATGCGGTACAAGAAAGTCTTTCCGGTCTGCATGCCAAGGTTTACATTGCGGATCAGGATGGCGAGGGGCACATTTGGACCGGTTCCGCCAACGCAACGGACGCAGCTTTCGGAAAGAACGTCGAAATTCTTGTCGAGTTGGTCGGAAAGCAAGAGGAGTACGGTGTGGGCGCTGTGCTCGATCCACAGAACAAGAATGGCCTACATACGCTTCTGCAACCCTTTATTCGTCCACAGCAAACAGACGTTGATGAAATCGCAGAGAAGCTGGAGCGGCTGCTGGATGACACACAGATGGCCATTGCGAGGCACGAACTTCGCGTTCAGGTTGAAACTGTCACGAACGCGAAGGAGGAACTGTTCGACCTCAAGGTTCATGCCACGCTGCCGCTACCCGAACAGTGGCTCTCCGCCCGTGAAGTCAGTTGCCGACCAATAACCCTTCGGGAAACGTGGCAACAGGCTTTTGCTGACTCGCTCACTGCGACGTTTCAGCAATTGCACTTTGACCGACTGACACCATTCATTCTCTTTTATGTTCGAGTTGGCGTAGAGGATCGAACGCAGGAGCGACAGTTTGTTGTCAATCTGCCCATCAAGGGATTGCCAGAAAACCGCCGTGAGCGTCTGCTTCTGTCGCTTCTGCGAAACAGCGCTCAGCTCATGCGTTATTTGTTGTTCTTGCTCGCAGACGACGGCTGGGATGCTCGTGATACACTCAAACTGTTAGAAGGAATCGACGGAACAAAGGGCGGATCGCAGGACGCGGGCTCTACGTTCGACCTTCCGTTGCTCGAACCCATGCTAAAGGCATTGGCCAAGGCACCAGAGAAGCTGGACCGAGTCGCCCAATTGGTTGCCGATCTGGAGAAAACACCTGAAGGCAGGGCGATCATTCCGCCGGCGTTTACAGAAACTTGGCAGCCGATCTGGGAAGTGCGAAAGGGAATGCAGCCATGACTCAGGCCACCACCCCGAAACCCGACCCTGAAGTTGTCTTGAGTCGGCTGAAAGACTTCCAGCGACGGACTGTCGAACATGTGTTTGATCGCATGTACAAGGCCGATGACCCAACTCGACGATTTCTCGTTGCTGATGAGGTTGGACTGGGTAAGACGCTTGTCGCGCGCGGCGTTATTGCAAAAGTGGTTGAGCATTTATGGCAACAACGCAGTATAAACATCATCTACATCTGTTCCAGCGGAGACATTGCACGGCAGAACGTGCAGAGGTTGAATGTCAGTAGCGACGTCGAATTCAAATCACCGGATCGCATCACACTGCTGCCGCAGCATGTCGAGGATTTGAAGAAGAACAAACTGAATTTTATTGCCCTGACTCCCGGAACGTCATTCGATCTCAAGAATGCGACGGGCCGTAAAGAGGAACGAGTGCTGTTGTACTGGATGTTGAAGTCAATCTGGCAGCTGGATGGAGCGGCTCCGAAAAACGTCTTGCAGGTCGGCGCCGACAAACACAACTTCCGAGAACAGATTAAGCGATTCGACAGAGACCGCAGTATTTCACGTGGTCTGAAATCAGCGTTTCGCGCAGCACTTGCAGACGATAACGCCGCATGTCGAGAGCGGGGGCAGTCAACGCTCAAGGTGCGGTTCAATCGCGTTTGTCGCGAGTTGCCAAAGTCACGTGAATGGACGCGGATACCCGAAGAAACTCGCACCGAAATACGATCGATGATTGGTGAGTTGCGAGCCTTGCTGGCTGAAACGTGTATCCGCGCATTGAGCCCCGATCTGATCATCCTCGACGAGTTTCAACGGTTTCGCAGCCTGCTGGAAGGTGAGGACGATGCCGGTCTGCTGGCCGAGAAGCTATTTGAATGGAAGGATGCTCGCGTCCTTTTACTTTCCGCAACTCCTTACAAGATGTACACACGTGGCCTCGATGCAGGGGACGACGATCATTACAAGGACTTCCTCAAGACAATCAGCTTCCTGGTATCGGACGAAAGGGCAGCTGACAAAGTCGATAAGACACTGCGCAAGTTTCGACGTTCTATTTATCAGTTGACCGAAGGCGACGGACAACAAGTTGAGGAACATCGCAGCTCGCTGGAATCACAGCTTCGAGATGTCATGGTGAGAACGGAACGCATGGCCGTCTCGAAAACTCGTGATGCCATGTTGAAGGAAGTGCGATCTTCGGTTCCGGTCACTAAAGAAGACATCGAATCCTTCCTAGAGACCGGACGGCTGATCACCTGGTTGGAATCAGTCAACGGCGGACAGCTGACAGACCAGACGGAATACTGGAAGTCTGCACCGTTCCTGCTGAACTTCATGGAACAATACAAGCTGAAACAATCGTTCGACGCCACAGCAGACGGCCTTCGTCGCGGCTCACGCGCGTACAAAGAACTCGCTGCACAGCTTCTAACGTGTAACCACTCGCTGCTCTCCACTGGAGCAATGGAGAAGTACGAGTCAATTAATCCAGCCAATTCCCGACTAAGGAATTTGGCAGACGAAACTCTGAAGTGCGAAGGAGCTGATCTGTGGAAACTCCTTTGGTTGCCGCCATCAGCGCCATATCACGAATTGGAGGGGCCATTTGCGGGGCCTGGCTTGGCCAAATTCACGAAGCGACTGATCTTCTCCAGCTGGAAAGTTGTGCCGAAGGCGATTTCCGTGCTGCTCAGCTATGAAGCAGAACGGCAGATGTTTCAGACATTCGATGCCGACGCGCGAAATACAGCCGCCGATCGTGTGCGACGTGCGAGACTGTTGGACTTTGCGCGTTCGCCAAGCGGGCCGACAGGCATGCAGGTTCTTGGATTGGTTTACCCTTGCAGTTTCTTCGCAACTCATTGTGATCCACTGGGATTGGCGAAGCCTGCACTCCGAGAAGGCCGGCGTCCCTCACTGGCCGAATTGTTGAGCAAGGCTCGTGCTACGATTGGGAGGGCATTTCGCAAGCTCACACAGAATCGACCCGACACTGGACCGGCAGATGCTGATTGGTATTGGGTAGCACCCATTCTGCTCGATCTTGAAAGATGGCCGAATGAGATTGGCGAATGGCTGGAGTATGATTCACTTGCGGATGATTGGCGCGGGCCGTACATCCCGAGACGAGAAGGCAAGGCTGACACCGCATGGACAGATCACGTCCACCGTGCCGTGGAACTCGCCAACAACCCCAGTCAACTTGGCCGACCACCCGACGACTTAGTCGATGTGATGGCATTGGCGGCGATCGGCGGCCCAGCGACCGCAGCGCTGCGTTCTCTCGTACGAACGTGCGAAGGCGAACAACTCGCGACAAACATGGAAGTTCGTGATGCCGCAGGGGCGATGGGCTGGGCGCTCCGATATCAGTTCAATCTGCCGGAAGTCATTGCGATGATCCGCGGAATGAATCGCGCTGAACCTTATTGGCGGCGAGTGCTAGAATATTGTTGTGATGGATGTTTGCAGAGTGTCCTCGACGAGTACCTGCACGTTCAGCACGATGCTCAATCACTGGCCGGCAAAACCCCAGAAGCGTCCGTGAAAGCACTCGCCGCGACTTTCACCGAAGCGGTTACCATTCGCGTCTCGCAGCCGCACATCGATGAAATTCAGGCAAGCAAGGACGGTGCAATCTCCCTCCAATCTCACGTCACGCGTTCCCGTTTCGCAATGCGATTCGGCGATGACCATGCTGAGCGGGAGAGTTCCCGTCTCCGTAAAGAGCACGTCCGAGCGGCATTCAATTCGCCATTTTGGCCGTTTGTGTTGGCCACCACTTCGATTGGCCAGGAGGGACTGGACTTTCATCAGTATTGCCATGCCGTCGTGCATTGGAATTTGCCCGGTAACCCAGTCGATTTGGAGCAACGCGAAGGCCGAGTGCATCGCTATAAAGGTCACGCGGTGCGAAAGAACGTGGCAGTTCGACACCTTGAATCACTTGCTACCGCTGAGATTGTCGACGATCCGTGGAAGATTCTCTTCGCGGCGGCACGTCAAATGCGCGACATCGATAGTGAACTAATTCCCTATTGGCTTTACTCAATCGAAGGCGGCGCGATGGTCGAGCGACATTTGCCGATGCTGCCGTTGAGTAGAGAACATTCGATGTTTCCCGACCTCAAACGCTCCCTTGCAGTTTATCGCATGGTCTTCGGGCAGCCGCGACAAGATGACATGCTCGAATATCTCACCCAAAGACTCACGCCCGAGCAACTTGTGACGCAGTTCGAGAAGCTGCGAATTGATCTGTCACCCTCGCTGACGCGGCCTAACACTCAGAGTAAGCAATGAATCAACACATCGACAAACAACGTGGTTGCTTTCTCGGCCTCGCCATCGGCGATGCCCTTGGAGCCGCCGTCGAGTTCAAGTCACCCGGATCATTCGCACCGGTAACCGGTTATCGTGCAGGCGGACCACATGGACTTAATCCAGGCGAATGGACCGACGATACCAGCATGGCGTTGGCCTTGGCCGACAGCATGGCACAAACCGGTTGGGACTTGAACGATCAGGCTCAGCGTTACGTCTATTGGTGGCAGGATGGCAAATACTCCGTCAACGGTCGCTGCTTCGACATCGGCAATACTGTCTGCTCGGCACTCGGAAAGTTTGTTCGGACTCAAGACGCCGCGACGTCCGCCAGCACGTCTGAACGAGCCAGTGGCAACGGGTCAATCATGCGACTTGCGCCGGTTCCGATCCGTTTTTTGCACCACTTCCCGGAACAGCTAGAGCAGCTCTCCACACTCGCGGCCGAGTCCAGCTTGCCGACGCATGCTAGTCCACAGTGCCTGTCGGCATGTCGTTACATGGCACTTGTTCTGGCTGGTTTAATGCACGGCGTGCCTCGCACCGAAGCGTTGTCACCGAATTGGGAGCCGCTACAACGGTTGCGGCAGTCGGAGCCACTTCACGCTGAGGTTGAAGCTGTCGCCGCAGGCAGCTTCCGCAAGCAGAGTCCGCCCGCGATCAAAGGGAATGGGTATGTCGTTAAGAGTCTGGAGGCAGCTTTGTGGGCTTTCCATGACGCCGAAGACTTCCGTGATGCGGTGCTCAAAGCCGTCAACCTTGGCGATGACGCCGACACGACCGGCGCTGTCTGTGGGCAGTTTGCTGGAGCCTACTGGGGCGAAAGTGGCATTCCAACCGAATGGCTCAAAGGCTTGGCACGACGCGACATGATCGAGCAACCGTTGGCACAACTGTTAGGGGACAGGCGTCAGGTCAATGTAGATCGAGCTACCAAGCCTGCTTTCTCAGTTCCGACCCTCCCGCCGCCAACAGTACGAAGCTATTGGGTGGTCGAAAACAGGTTTCTCGCCGGAGCATATCCCGGCTCGCCGGATCGATCGCAACACCGTCAGCGTGTCGAACAGCTTTGGCACGCCGGTAAGAGCGACCACAATGTCGTGCTTCACGTCGATCGTTCAGCAAGCACAACCAAGGGCCATCTTGCGGTGTACGGGCCAAAGCGAGGCAAGCAGCCTGGCGCTCTTCTTGCTCGGCCAGTGGGATGGGAGAACTGGGAATTAGAAGAGGATCGATTTAAGCGTGCGGAGGAACATCGGCTTCTGTACGTTGCGGCCACGCGCGCGGGAAGTCAAATGACGATCGTGCAGCGCGAAGCAGGTGGCAGCAAAAACCACTGGCAATTTTTCGCCCAGCACATGGACGAATGCGACGACATCGAAGATCCTGGTCTTCAAGTTGCGCCCGGCGGGACGACCGTTCACGTTGACCAGGTGGCGGTCAATGAGGAACTCGACAAGATCCCCGGACGATGGCAGACCGCACAGCAAGCGACGTATGCGACCGCCGCTGCGAAGGAAGTTTCGGTCACCCCATCCAGCTTGCATCATTTCGGTGGCAGCGGTGAACACGATACGGAGTGGGGAACGGTCATTCACTTTTTGCTAGAAGCAGTCATGCGGAAACCGGATGCGAATCTGGACAGTCTTGCAAAGATGGCTGTGGCAGAACAGGAACTCGCGCCGGATGCTGCACCTGCTGCCCTACAGGTCATCAAACAAGTGACGGAGTCCGCAGTATGGCTCCGCGCCTTAAACAGCCTGCAACGGTTGGTCGAGGTGCCATTTGTGACACAGCTTGCCGCCGACCAAAGTGCGGCGGGCTTACCGACCGTATTGCGAGGCGTGATCGACCTCGCCTTCGAGGAGGAAGACGGCTGGGTGATCGTCGACTACAAGACTGATCTCGTGACCGGGGACCGCCTTCAATCGCTTACGGATCACTACCGAGGTCAAGTTAACACCTACGCTTCGGTATGGCAGTCGATGCTGGGAGCAAGCGTCAAAGAAAAGGGATTGTATTTCACTTCATCAGGACAGTACGTTACCTTGTGATGCGAGCGAGGCACTTATGTCTACTGAGAAAACGACCGACATCTTGACCACCCATCAGCTCCGCAGTCGATGGAAGCCGCACAAACTACGCCTGTCGCTTGAGCAAGCCACGAATCCCACTCCAATTAGGTTTCATCGTGCATGCAGTTGGATTGCCCGCGTCGAGGACAACGCCGCTGCTGAAGATCACGACGTCGACATAATCAGTTTGTGGATCGCCTTCAACGCGTTGTACGGTCAGTGGGACGAGCAGAAGCGAGAACCGAAACCAGATCGAGAGTGCTGGCGAGGGTTCGTCGACGCGATCCTGCGGCTCGACGAGTCGCAGTACGTCCCTGACCTGCTGAAAGAACACAAACGGCTGGTCCTGTCGCTACTTGATGACGAGTATCTGAGTGGCTTCTTCTGGCAAGAACCTTCTGCCAAGCGAGCCGGACAATCGAAGAAAGCCAAGCACAACGCCCAGACTTGGTACTTCGAGCAACGCTGGACGATGATACTCGATCAGCTTTTAGACCGCATTTATTTGATGCGATGTCAGCTCGTACACGGTGCGGCAACTCATCGCGGAAAGCTAAACCGCACATCACTTCGTCGCTGCGTAATGATGATGCAACGATTGTTGCCGGCCGTTCTCATGGTTTGGATCGACCATGGGGCCGACACACACTGGGGAGCGATGTGTTATCCACCACTCGGGCCAATGCGAGAATCAGAGTCTCAGTCAAAGGCTCGACCGAACAAACCCCGGTAGTTGGTTCCAAGGCGAGGCTGTCACATTTCGGCCTCGCTTTCGACTGGAGGTTTGAGTTTATTTGGGCAGACGGCTACTCGCTTGTCATCGAGATGTCACCGGAGCCCTTTCGGTCGATGTAGTCAATCATTTGCTGTAGTGCCGCCGGTGGCTGCTCCATCGAAACGGATAGCGACACGCCCCAAAGGAAACCCGTCGAGATACGAATACATCAGTGAGGCTGGCCATTAAGTCTCCAGCTAGTATTCACATCACGAACCGAAGGTACTGCCGTGGGATTCGCCAGAGTGGTATCGATCGACGACGATGGCCCGAGAATAGTCTGCCGTCTTTTCTCCGATAATGGTGGGCCGGTGTACGCTTTTCCGCACAACATTTACGCCCGCACGGTGCTGGACCATCCGATATCTATCTCGTCCGTCTCGCTGTCATCGGTCATGGCATTGCCACCCTCGTAGCGGCTAGGTCGGTGATTCTTTTCGATGCGCGTCGTAGACGCTGTATGTTGTTCGCTCGAAATGGCCACGCCTTGTATTCAGAGGCAAGAATATCGCGATAGAATGGAGAGGCCCCGGGCGGCAAATTTGGGGCCTTCACTTCTTGAACCGCTCAGCCCATGCGAATTGGTAGCTGCATAATATGACCTCGCCTGAGCCAAATGGAACAAGTTATTGGCTCGATGGTCAACACAGGAGATGGTTAAGGAAACCGCAATGAAAGCAACTGACGACTACTCGCAAACTATCGCCAAGACCACCGGCATGGTCCGCGACAAAGCAGTTCAACGCTTGGCCCAGAAATGCGGGCTCCACGTACTGAACGTCACGTGGGAGGACACAGCGCGGTTTGATAATTCCGCCGTTGGGCCAAACATCAGTGATATGACGATCCAAGTTCAGCACAAGATTGCAGGTCGCGACGACTATGAACTTAGCTGCATGCCGGTCGTTCGTTATCCGAACTTCTCAGACGTGAGTGGTGACATCTCACCGGACGAGTTCTTCTTACTTGTGGGAAATGAAAAGGGGCAAACGCTGGAGAAGGTCACTCTCCGAGAATTGCTCGGAAACGTTCGGACTTACCTTACTGATGCCAAGAGCTGGAAGGGCTGCCAGAATTCACTTCTTGCTGCGAAGAGAGACTCTCACGTGTTGGTCAGTGCTCAGGCTTGTTTTCTGCCAATTCCTAAAGACGGCATCGCTCAGTTCAATCCCGTGCTGTTCAATTACCAGTCTCGTGCAGGTGATCCAGCAGTCCTGACAATTCTCGCTACCAGGGAAGGCACAAGCGTTACGGTGATTGACAACCAACGCGACGGATTCGAGGCGGGCGGTACATGGGGCCAGCGGCTGTTCTTCAATCAGAACGGAGAACGGGCCAGCCTTACCGGGCAACGCAAGAGCGACTTCCTAGCCGAAGCGAGTAACGACAAAACGGATTCCCAGTCGCTTACGCAAGAAACTTCCCATCGCGAGGGATTAAACCTCGTACTCCTGATCCAAGTGCCACTCAAGCAGAAAGAACCGATGCGATTCGATGACACGGTCTGTTTCGCCGCAGGGGAAGACATGGAAATCATGCGTTGTTGCTCAGCTCTGAGCGATGTCGAAGAGGCCGTCATTGGGCACGGCGAGGTCGAGGGACCGTTCACAGAGATCGATGGCCTGGAAATCGAGCGTGACGAAAAGCACCCGATTCGAGTGACGGTACAGTTCTATAAGGCGACAAGTAACGGTGTGGTCTCGCAGCAGGACATGGCCGACATCGCCGAGCGGATCAACAAGGTTTACAAACAAGCGGATTATGTCGGCAGCTTAGTGGTTGAAGGCCCAACGGGAAGTCCCACCGAATATCAGGGCACACACGTCGAGCCGCCACATTGGTGGGACATATTCTGGAAGCGGCACGGCGAGAACACA
>CAUJKL010000577.1 GCA_963204995.1 Planctomycetota bacterium
CAAGACGACTATCGTGCAGCAGGATGTGACGGAAGTTCCCGCAGACCTGTTGTTGCTGAAGTACGCTCGCTCGTTTCACGGTGCTGACGAAACGGTCGCAGTTCGTTTGCTGCAACGCGGCGCTTGCGGCGAGGCGGAGATTTCACCTGACGAAGGCGAAGCCGCACTCGTCGAGACACAGGGTGCTATCGCAGCGGAACGTGTGCTGTTTCTCGGCACGCCGCGACTAGGAAAGTTTCGATACAAGGAGATGCGGACCTTTGCCAAGCGGGCGATCGAGCTGATCGGAGCACGCAAACTCCCCGTGCGGCGTTTGCTGACCACCGTGCATGGAGCGGGTTACGGCTTGGATATCGAAGAAGCGTTGCAGGCGATGGTCTTTGGGTTTCAACAAGGCCTCGCGACCGGGGCCGCTGAATCACTCGAAGAGATTCAATTTGTCGAGCGGAACCCACGCAGATTCGAAGTGCTGCGTGGAGCGCTTCATGAAATTGATTTGGTCGGCCCACCCGTCTCGTCGTCGCAACCGAACGCCTCGTCAGCTGCTCGCATTAGCGTTCCGCCCCTTGCTGAGCCGAAAAGGAAAAAATGCGTCTTCGTGGCGATGCCGTTTCAGGAAGAGTTCGAGGATGTCTATCAGTTCGGGATCTATTCCGCAGTGCGGCGCTGTGGATACGTCTGCGAAAAGGTCGATGAATCCGTCTTTGCAGGCAGCATCATCGATCGCATCACGGAAGGCATTCGCAGCTCGGAGTTCGTCATCGCCGATCTGACGCACGAGAAACCGAATGTCTATCTGGAAGTCGGTTACGCCTGGGGTTTGAAGCGGCATGTGATCATGGTCGCCCGCGAAGGTCAGCGGCTGCATTTTGACCTGGCTCACCATAAGTGCATTTTCTACCGCACGATCGGTAAACTGGCGGACGAGTTGGAGAAGACGATTCGCGACATGTTCGGAGCCGAGTCCGAGCGAGACTAGATTTCACTTCATGAATGCAATCACGGAATCGCGAATTAGCCATGTCTTTGCCGAGGCTTTGCAGGCCGAACGCGAATCGCTCAATGCGAGGTTCGCCGAGCATCGTGTTGCCGGGCATCAAGTCGATGCGAATGCCTTCCTCGATCATCTGGCGACGACGGTCGATCCGCTGGTATGCCGGATCGCCGAGACGCTGCCAGAGCGAGTCCGTACGGTGGTCACGGAACTCTATAGCACATCGCTAGAGTTGTTTTCTGCTTCGCTACTGGGGCCGGGTGCCAAGGTCACGGAGATCGCGGACGTTTGGCAACGCTTGTTGCCTGCCGCCGCTCAACTTGTGGCCCGCGATCCCGCTCGAGTCGTCGGCTGCCTGTGCAACGCGGTCTACAACATCGCTTCGCAGCCCAAGACGCGTTCCCGCGAGTGGATCGACCGCATGATGGGCATTGCTCCGAAATGTAAAGACACCGCGTTGCTGTTGGAATGTGGTCGTGTGCTGGCGTGGCAGGCCGGCATGGTACAGTACCGGTCGGCCGCGCTAGAAACGGCGCGGCGATTGCGTGCGGAGTTGGCCGCCCCGCTGCTCAAACTGCCACGCGACACACCGGCCGACATTTTGAGCAACGTGCTCGATCGACTTGTCTCAAATCCCTGGCTGACGCCAGAGGCCGCGATGTCATCAGGTGGCGATTCGCCGTCCGTTCGGATCGTTCGCAAGCTGGGTGCCTTTCGCGGATTCGGCGGATTGTTCTTGGAACCACCGCGAGTCTCGTGCGTGAATCACCATCTGTTCGTTTCCGATGGACATGCACATTGGGAACTGTTGGCGGATGCTTACGGCGAATTGCTACAACGAACCGCGACAATGAAAACCTCGTCCGATCCATCGAAAGCGAGTCCCAAGATTCATGTGTCGGGCAAGGTGGAGTGGGATTCGCGCTCGGCCACGTTTTCGGAACTGGCATCCGCATCGAGCAGCGTCTGCGATGGCACAACGCTCGCCGTCACACTGCCGACTTCGCACCATGTTTACTTGCTTGCTCTCGTATGAACAACCTGCTGGCCAATTCGAAGCTGGAAGCATTGCGAGACGAATGGGTTCGCCAGTGGCCGGCTGCTTTGGCGATCTGGAGCCAGTTCGTCAAGCTGCATGACCCGCAATGGTGCTTCACCGACAAGGATGAATCGCGCGAAAGACTCAGTGACAGTTTCGCGATGATTCGGTTGAACGACCATTCCATCGTGATTAGCTTGCGGCAAATCGAGAGCCTCGGCCTGCAGCGATTTGCCAAGGAGATCCTGGCCCACGAGATCGGGCATCACGTCTATTGTCCAGCCGATCTGACGGACAACGCCCGCTTGCTGGCTCGCATCCGAGTCGGCTTGCCGACGAAAGAACATCTCGCGCCGTTCATCTCGAATCTGTATTCCGATCTGCTGATCAACGATCGACTGCAACGGATTGCTGAACTGGATATAGCGGGAGTCTATTTGCAACTGGGTGGGAATTGCCACGACCGCCTGTGGACCTTGTACATGCGGACCTACGAGTTGCTCTGGAAGCTTCCTCGCAACAGTCTGGCGAAGCGCGAACCGGAAACTCGGTTGGACCAGGACGCTCAACTCGCGGCGCGGCTGATTCGCAGCTATGCGAAGGACTGGCTCGGTGGCGGCGGACGATTTGCAGCGTTGTGCTTGCCGTACTTGTTAGAAGACGAAGCAGAAAAGACGCAACGCGTGCTGGCTCCGCTCATCGATACACGAGCTTCGGGTGGCGGTGCAGTTCCTGATGGCTTGGCGCAGATTGACGAAGACGAGATCAGCGGCGCGATCCATCCGGCCGAAGACCCCGAGTTGTCCGGCATCGATCGCAGCTCTGACGACGAGAAATCTCAAGAAGTTACTGCGTGCAAGGAGCCTACCGCAGGAACAGGAGTCAAGACGCCCAAGCAGTATCGCCAACCGTTCGAGTATGCCGAGGTGCTGCGTGCCGCCGGCGTCGATGTAGATGAACGCGAAATCGTTGCCAAGTATTACCGCGAGCGGGCGATTCCCTACTTGATTCCGTTCCCGACTCGCGAGCAACCCGAAGCAATGGACCCCGTGCCGGAGGGTTTGGATGTGTGGGATCTCTCATCGCCAATCGAGCAGATTGATTGGCTGGGCACGCTGCTCGCCAGTCCGCTTGTCATCCCTGGGCTCACCACGCGCGAGCGATTGATTGGGACAAGTCCCGGCACGACACCCGAGGTGTTGCCGATCGACTTGTATCTCGGCGTCGATTGCTCCGGCTCGATGGGCGATCCCGGTCATCAATTGTCGTTTCCGATTCTGGCCGGCGCGATCATTTCGTTGTCGGCGATGCGATCGGGATCGAAAGTCAAGGTCGTGTTGTCCGGTGAACCCGGCAAGACGGTTTCGACGGACGGCTTCATGCGCGATCAGAAGTCGATGCTTCGAACGTTGACCAGCTATCTCGGAACGGGATACGCTTTCGGCATCCATCGGCTACGCGAGACGTTCCATTCGCGCCGTGACTCCGCGCGTCCGGTTCACATCCTGATTGTTAGCGACAACGATCTGTTTTCGATGCTGGACGAGAAAGGCGACGGGCGGCTGGGCTGGGATGTCGCCAGAGACGCGTTGCACCAGGCAGGTGCCGGTGGAACGATCGTACTCGAACTGCCCGCGTATACTCGCGATTCGAGATGGAGCCAGAATGTGACGGGCTACGTGCAACGTCTGCACGCAGACGGCTGGAACGTTAGTATCGTGAGTTCGATGGAGGAATTGATTGAGTTCGCCAGGCGATTCGCTCGCGCGAAGTATGTCGAGGCACCGGTATGAATCACGAAGGACCGCAAATCGACGCTTTGACGCATCGTCTGGCCGAGTGCCCGCCCGAATTTCTCGAAACTCCTCGGCGGGACAATGCGGGAACGATCAATGTCGGGGCCATCGTTGCCGACCATCTTCGCCAGATGGGAGACCTTGACGTTGCTGGGATCGCGAACTCGATCACCCGGTTCCCCGTCAAACGGCAGCAGCTGGCTGCGATAGGTGCTTGGCTGTTGAACGACCCTTGGTTCCTCGACCGCCCGGAACTTGCTGCGGCCGTGCGTAACGTGCTGACTTCGGACGCATTGGCTCAGTTGGCGGAAACAGTTCGTCCCGAGCAAACGATCAGCGATCCCGACCGCCGCGAGGAGTTTGCACGAATCTGCCTGCGAGGTCTTGGTCTGCGGCCACAAGGCGAGAGCATGACGGAAGCCGCGGATCGCCTGGGAACCTTGGACAGCGTGGAACGCGAGCAAGTGGTGCGTAAGACACGTGCGGCGGAAGCTCGAGCCCGCAAAATCCGCGAAGAGATGGCCAGCCGCGCCGCCCAAGAAGCAGCAACACGTTACTCACGAGAATAGATTCTGTCGCCGAACACCTATCGATCCTCGGCTCTTCAAGCCTTCAACCTCATGAACAATGAACCAATCACCGACGCACAACGCTTTCCGCTGCTGAACGATGCGGGGCGACGCATGTTGCGGCGTCTGCGGCAGCATCCGCATGGACCGCGGTTTAATTACCC
>CAUJKL010000578.1 GCA_963204995.1 Planctomycetota bacterium
GCAATCTCGTGTCGTTCCGCAACATCAAGATTCGCGAACTGTCCGACGCGGGCCTGCCGCCTGAACCGCGGGACGACAAGCTGGCTCTACAAGGAACGCTCGCTTACCCGAACCTGCAATGGGAAGGTTTTGATGGTGTCGATGATCAAGGCAAGATCCGCGAACTGCGGCCGATGGAACTGACTCACGCCAACGACGCGAGTGGACGTGTGTTCGTTGCCACGCAACGCGGAGTGATTCACGTCTTCAAGAACGATCCCAGCGTCGAGAAGACTCAAGTTTTCCTCGACTTGACCGACAAGGTGCATGACTGGATGAGTCCCGGCTCGAATGAGGAAGGCTTATTGGGTTTGGCCTTTCATCCGAACTACAAAGAGAACGGCGAATTCTTCGTTTATTACACTTCCGCAGACATCGAACATCGCACTTCGGTCGTCTCGAGATTTCGCGTTTCGAAGGACGACGCGAATCGCGCCGACCCGAACAGCGAAGAAGTCATCATGCAGATCGGGCAACCGTTCGCTAATCACAACGGCGGTTCGATCCTGTTCGGCAAAGACCGGTTTCTTTATATCTCGCTCGGTGACGGTGGCGGACGCAACGATCCCTTTGCCAATGGACAGAATCTCGGCGAGTGGATGGGATCGCTGCTGCGGATCGACGTCGACAAAAAGGAAGATGGCAAGAACTATGCGATCCCGGCTGACAACCCGTTCGTTAAACGCGAGGGTGCCAAACCAGAGATCTTCGCCTATGGCTTCCGCAATCCGTGGCGTATCACCAGCGACCCGCAAACGGGCGTCATCTGGCTCAGCGACGTCGGCCAAGACTTGTGGGAGGAGATCGACATCGTGAAAGCCGGTGGCAACTACGGCTGGAGCTCACGCGAGTCGACGCACGCTTTCGCCAACGTCGACGCATCGCAGACTGACGAATTGGTCGAACCAATCTGGGAATATGACCATCAGATTGGCAAGTCGATCACGGGCGGCCACGTCTATCGCGGTTCGCGATTACCGGAACTGGCCGGAGCGTATCTGTACGCCGATTACGTGACCGGTCGCGTCTGGGCATTGCAGTACGACACCGCAGCCGGCAAGGTCGTGAAGAATTCCAGCATCGCTTCGTCCGGAATTCCCGTACTGGCTTTCGGCCAAGACGATCAAGGCGAAGTCTATTACATGATCGGCAGCGTCAGCGGCCGATGCATTTACCGGTTCGAGCGATCGGAGTAGTCGAAGCCTTTGGACAAATCAGAAACGAATCTCCAAGGCGTTTGTTTTCCTGTGCGGAACCAAACGCCTTTTTTGGCGTCAGGCTTCAAGCGGAGTCAGGTAGCCCTTGCGATTAAACACCTCTCTAAGCCCGAATGGGCTGATACAACCATTGCCGGGGCCGTGAGGCCCCGGGGTGAAAACCTCAAATGTCAACAAAGCCCCGAAAGGGGCGACACAGTGGACGAACTCTGCGATTTTGTATCGCCCCTATCGGGGCTTCGGGTGTGATATGCAAACGATTCCGGGGCTTTACAGCCCCGGCAGAGGTTGTGCCGCCCCTTCGGGCCTAAGGCATCATGCAATTCAAAGCGTCGCCAAAGATATTAAAGGACGTGTCGATTTCGCCTCGTCGCGTCACTCGTTCAACGACCGCTTACTCGTATCCGGTGTAAACAGGATCACGACCATGCCGAGAGCGTAGATCAGCCCGGTGATGCTACCGACCTGCGAGTAGTTACCTTGAAAGACCGTTCGCAACAATTCGCCGGATGCGACAACGCCGATGGCTGTGGCGATGCGACCCCAGTTGAAACTGACTCCCGCACCGGTTGACCGGACGCGCGTCGGGAACAACTCGGGAAGGCAGAGCGGCAGCCAGCCAAAAAAGAAACCGCTGAAGAAACCCAGCGAGGCGAACCAAAAGATAAACCAAAATTGGTCGGCTTCCGGGGTCAAACATAAGAACAGCACTTGAGCGCTCACTAACGATCCCAGGCTGGCGAGGAAGTACGTTCGACGGCGTCCGATCAACATGGCGACACCGCCACCAAGCAAGCTGCTAATCGTGCCGGGCAACGACCGGGCCAGCGAAAGATGCGCCTTTAACTCAGGGCTACCAACTTCCGCAGCCCAAGGCATCGCCCAGTTCGAGCACCCCCATCCGCCGAACAACGGAATCGTGCCGAGCGCAATGCCGAGGATCGTGGTGGCGAGCAAAGGTCGCGAGAAAATCTCTCCGATGCCGGCGCGTCTGGGTTTCGTATCATCGCCTTCGCCACTTTGTAACGCTAACCAGTGCGGCGATTCGGGCACGGCCAGCAGTACGAACAAACCGAGCACGAACGGCGTCGCTCCAAACCACATGATCCAGTGCCAGTCGTCGACCGTGACAGGTTTCCAACTGGCAATGCCGGATAACAGCATGATGCCAAAGTTTGCGGCCGTGCCGATCGCACCGGCCAAAAATGGGCGCGAGATATTCGGCCACGCCTCCGACACTAGAGCAATCCCATTCGGCCACATGCCGCCCACGCCCATGCAGGTCAGAAATCGAAGAACCCACAACTGCCAGGGATCTGAAACGAAGACTGTCGCCGCAGAGAATCCGGAATACCACAGGATCGCCAGCCCCATCGCTTTGGCGCGGCCGTACCGATCGCCCACGACACCAAACACATAGCCTCCAAAAGCAGCTCCGAGCAAGAAGGCACAGGTCAGCCGACCGAACCAGGCTGCGACCTCCGATTCGCTGGCGTCGACTAACAAATCCTTCGCTGCATCGCGCATGGCGATCGAGGAAATCGCCAACTGCCAACCCGCACACATCCAGCCGAGGAACGCCGTGATTAACACCAACGCGCAGCCTGTCTTCGACAACGCGAACTGCGTCCCGGCGAGAGATTGTTCTTGGCTCATGGAAATCTCTCGGGAACTCAGAAGGACGCTTCGGCATGAAGTTGATTTAAGCACATCAGAACGTCATCTTTGGTTCCCACGATAACAAAGTTGCGGAAGGAATACTCGCCCGGCGCGATGCCATTGGGATCGCGAAAGCGAAAGACGCAATTCCACTTGGTGACCTTCTGCGGCACGAATCGAAAGCGACCGTAGCCCGCATGGACGTATCCGGGCGAAGGTTGATCCGGCGAGTAGACTCCCATCGCATGGCTGCCCGATTCGGTCGACAACACCACGGGCCACGCCTGTTCTCCAGGGCCGTCGGTCAACGTCTCCAGCGACTGCGACTCCGCGTTGTATTTCCAAAAGTGAGAGAACTCGGCGGGCATATAGCCTGTGACCGCCTCGAACTGAGCGTAGGTATGAGCTTCACCAATCGGCACGCTGAACGTCACGTCGTATTGAATCACTTGTGGCATATCGCGATATCCGATCGTGACGCGTTTGGTGAGCAAGTGATTCGACAACACAGCGGTGTTCTTCGCGAGATGGCCTTCGGATCGGTCTCCGGGATCGAGCCAGAAGGCCATTTGATTGGTCGTCTGAAGCGAGTTCTTCGTGGTGACGAGTTGCAATAGACGGCTCGTCGATGTCGCGCCGGCTCCATCGCGCCGCGAACCAGCTTCGGTGGGATTGAAGGTCTCGCTCACGAAGCGTGAAGATGCGTCGAAGTTCGATGCAGACTGCAGCTGTCGGCCATGATCGTGGCTGTCGATAAACTCTTTGCCCTTCCAGGTCAGCGAATGGATCGCCCCGGCCAATCGATCGGTCGTCGTGATGACGATCTCCGAGTCACCCGCCTGGGCACGAATGGTTGCTTCGCCGCCGACCTTTTCATTGGCGATGACTGACGACGTGGATGGAAAGCAGCATAAGACGATCAGGATTCGGTAAAGCATCAGGTTCTCGGGGGCGATACGCTTGCGATTGGGGAAAGGTGTCCACTGTAGATCAGCCACATCGTCCGTGCGAGTGGCCGCTGAAGGGCGGGGAGAGCGAGGACGCGATGTGCTGGGAACCGTTGTGATACCAGTTAGCGTGAGTTTGTTCCGGCGTGAGGTGTGCGGTGTGCCACTTCTGGCTCTGCCAGTGTCCTAATTCATTTTCCGTGTGTCGATCCCCGATGTGCATATCGAGGTGTTCGGTTGGAAAGAGCACTGGCAAAGCCAGTGGCACACGCGCGGGGGAATACACAACTTGGCTCGAATCCGACGGCCAGCTATAATATCAGTCCCACCGCAGCTGTAGGCGCGAACTAGTTTTAACATGAGTTCGTCACACGTTTGCCGCAGCTGCATTACTCACCAGCCTTTGCGATTCTTTATGCAAAACACTCGCCTGAGAACTACCGACGCCCTTGCGCGTGTGGCCCTGTTCGCCGGTGTCGTGATCGCTTCGACGGCTGTCGCTACGGCTCAGACAACTCACGAAGAGCGCGAACGAACATTCAGCGAGCGAGTTCAACCGCTGCTCGCCAAGTACTGTGCCGACTGCCATGCGGGCGATGTAGCCGAAGGCGGGTTGAGTTTCGACAAGTTCAAGAACGCCCGGCAGATCCTCGTTGGCCGAAACACATGGCTAGGTGTCCTTGCCAAGTTGCAGGTCAAGGCAATGCCGCCCGAAGAGGCAGAGCAGCCCACCGAGCCGGAACGGAAGTTCCTACTCGACTGGATCGACGCGGCGGTCAACGACATTGACTGCGTACATGATGCCGAGCCGGGGCATGTCACCATGCGACGCTTGAATCGCCAAGAGTATCGCAACACGATTCGTGATCTGGTCGGAATCGACTACGAACCGACGGCGGAGTTTCCAGCGGATGACATCGGTTACGGCTTTGACAACATCGGCGACGTGCTTTCGCTGCCACCGATCCTCATGGAAAAGTATCTCGATGCTGCTGGCGAGATTCTCGACCAAGCGATCATGACACAAGGTCTCGGATTGCCGATCGTGTTGCAGAAGCGAGCGGATGGCTTCTCGGGAGACGGCTCGCCGCGCGGCGATGGAACGCGAGTGTTAGCGTCGAGTGGTGCGGCTGGAGCCGAGTTCACCGCGGCGCAAACCGGCCAGTACGAGATCATCGCAACGGCGTTTGGCCAACAAGCTGGCAACGAGCCCACCAAGATGAGCCTTCGTTTCGACGGCAAGGAAATCAGCGTATTCGAAGTGACCGCGATCGAGAACGAGCCCGGAACGTATAAGCTCGAAGGCCGTGCGACGACCGGCAAGCATCGCGTCGATCTCGCCTTTGTGAATGACTACTACAACCCCAAGGCCAGCGACCCGAACGATCGCGACCGCAATTTAGTTCTGGCACATCTTGAAATTCGCGGGCCGCGCGAAGCGAAACGCGAACTGCCCGCGACGCATCAACGAATCATCTTCGTACAACCCAACGACAAGTTATCGCCGCAAGATGCCGCGCGACAGGTCTTGGAACGATTCGCCAGTCGTGCCTATCGCCGCCCGGCGACGAGCGAAGAAGTTGATCGCTTGATGCAGCTGGTGAAAGTAGCTCAGGCTGCGGGCGACAACTTCGAGGCGTCGATTCAACTGGCGCTGCAAGCGGTGCTCGTTTCGCCGCACTTCTTATTTCGCGTGGAAGCAATTCCGGCTGCCGACAAAACCGAACGCGATCTGAGCGACTACGAGTTCGCAACGCGGCTGTCGTATTTTCTTTGGAACACCATGCCGGACGACGAGCTGTTTCGACACGCCGTGCGAGGAACGCTGCGAAAGGAAAACAACCTTGACGAGCAAGTTCGTCGCATGCTGAAAGACCCGAAGGCAGAGGCGTTGGTCGACAGCTTTGCCGCCCAATGGCTGCAACTTCGCAAGTTCGACGAGATGACGCCCAGCAAGCGACATTTCCCGAGTTTCGATGACGGGCTGCGAAAGGATATGCGGCGCGAGACAGAGATGTTCTTTGCCTATATCGTTCACAATGATCGGAGCGTGACGGAACTGCTGGTCGCGGACTATACGTTTATCAACGAGCGATTGGCACGGCACTACGGCCTGCCGAACGTGAAGGGAGATCGCTTTCAACAAGTTTCTCTGAAGGGAACACCGCGCGGCGGACTGTTGACTCACGGGAGCATTCTCACGGTCACGTCGAATCCGACGCGGACTTCGCCCGTCAAACGTGGCCGGTGGATATTGGAAAACTTGCTGGGCGAAGCGCCTCCTCCGCCCCCGCCGAATGTGCCCGAATTGGTCGAAGAAGGTAAAGAGCTGACCGGAACACTACGCGAGCAGATGGAGCAGCATCGAGCGAATCCAAACTGTGCAGTTTGTCATCTGGTCATGGACGAACTGGGCTTTGCGTTGGAGAATTTTGATGCGGTGGGAGCCTGGCGATTGTTCGACGGCAAGCATCCGGTGGATGCCAGTGGCCAGTTGCCGGATGGAGCCAGCTTCAACGGCCCGTCGGAACTCGCGGTCTATTTGCGAGCCAATATGCAGGAAGATTTTGTGCATTGTATGGCCGAGAAGATGCTAACTTATGCTCTGGGCCGGGGTTTAGAGTTTTACGACCAGTGTGCGATCGATAAGATAGAAGAAGAGTTGAGCAAGAACGAGTATCGATTTTCATCGCTGATTCTCGGTGTCGTGCGCAGCGACCCGTTTCAGAAGCAAGGAGCCAAACGGAGCAACGAATGAGCAAGTCCACTCGCATCTCGCGTCGTACCGTTCTACGTGGTATCGGAACCGCCATTGCGCTGCCCTGGCTAGAAGCCACGTCGCCGCAAGTCGCATTCGGAGCCGAACCTCCCAAGCCGCCCGTTCGCATGGCGTTTCTGTCGGTGCCAAATGGAAAACACATGCCGGACTGGACGCCCGACAAATCCGGGACTGACTTCGAATTGAAATCGACGCTGCAACCGATCGCCAAGTTCAAATCGCAAATGCTGCAGTTGAGTGGTCTGGCTTTGGATGGCGGCAAAGCTCATGGAGACGGCCCAGGCGATCATGCTCGCAGTTGTGCCTCGTTCCTCACCGGAGCCCATCCGAAGAAGACGGATGGAGCCGACATCTACAACGGCATTTCGGTCGATCAACTGGCCGCCGAGAAGATCGGACATCAGACGCGTTTCCCGTCGCTTGAACTTGGCATCGAACGTGGTGCTCAATCGGGGAATTGTGATTCAGGTTATAGCTGTGCCTATTCGGCCAACGTCGCCTGGCGAACGCCGACTTCGCCGGTTGCCAAGGAAATCGATCCGACCGCCGTCTTCGATCGCTTGTTCGGAGAAGGCGACTCGGGTGAGCAAGGTTTGGCCAAAGCGAAACGCGAGCGATACCGTAAGAGCGTGCTGGACTTTGTGTTGGAGGATGCCAAGCGGTTGCAGAGCCGACTCGGTGCCAGCGACCAGCGAAAGCTTGACGAGTATCTCTATGCGGTTCGTGACATCGAGCGTCGCATCGGTGGTGTCGACAAGCTTGCAGGAGCGGAACAAGGGATCAATTTCTCGCGGCCCGCCGGTGTTCCAGCAAAGTTCGAGGACCACACGAAGCTGCTGTTTGATCTGATGACTCTGGCGTTTCAAACCGATTCGACGCGGGTGATTAGTTTCATGTATGCGAACGAGGGAAGTAATCGCAACTATCCCGAGGTGAATGTCAACGATGGGCATCACAACCTGTCGCATCACGGGAACAACGCCGAGAAGCAATCGCTAATCAGCCAAATCAATCGCTATCACATCACCTTGTTGTCTCATTTGCTGGAGCGGCTTGCGTCGATCAAGGAAGGAGATCGTACCCTGCTCGAAAACAG
>CAUJKL010000579.1 GCA_963204995.1 Planctomycetota bacterium
GTGGGCACTTCTTCAGGGAGTACGGGGCCTTCGTTGTTCACCAGGTCGATCTCGGCAAAGTTACTTGTCTCGACATCCGTTATCCTTTCCCACTCCACAAGCATCTCTGGAGCAAAGTGGCGAGGCATCAATGCCAGTTCGGCGGCGGATCGATCGCTCTTCGCTCCGTTGGCTTTCTCGGCAGCCGCAATCTCCGTCGACGTCATGCCGTTGAGCATTCCTGAGAGCAGAGCTTGGTCATCGTCATCGAGCTGTCGAAACTGATCCCAGTGCCGATCCGTGTTCAGCCCGACGTGCGTGACGACAATGCCTCGATTCTCGGGAGACAACGGACTGTTCTGGGTCATCACTCGCATCACACGACCAATGAACTGGACGTAGGGCGAGAGCGTGCGAAAGGGACGAAAGACGGCGGCGACACTCAAGGGAGGATGGTCAAAACCTTCGCCCAGCATCTGCACCTGAACAATCACGTCCAGTCGCCCGTTTCTGAGCCGTTGCAGCGTATTCCGTTGTTGGGCCTTCGCTTGCAGACTGTGAATTGCTTCGGAGTGATAACCGACTTTTCGATACAAGGCGGCAACCATTTCCGCATGTTCGACGCTGCACGCGGCGGCAATGATCTGTTGTCGCTGTTGGCTGGATTGGCGCAGTTCTTCGCAAGCACGGATGCTGGCATCCACGATACTGCGATTGCACTGTTCGGCCAGCGCGACGCCTCGGCTGAACCAGACTTCATCACGCAGCTTCAGCACTTCCTGGAGCGTGGCGGTCTCTTGGGAATCACGGAAAGTAAAAGCCAGCTCACTGGGAGCGACATGCACGGCTTCTAAAGTCTTGATGTAGCCGCGACGCATGGCGCGGAGCAACGAGTAGCGATAGATCAGTTTGCCGGTCACTTGTCGACCGTCCGAGCGAAACGGAGTGGCCGTCAAGCTGACAAGCTTGGCATCGGGAAAGTGCTCGATCAGACGCTGCCAGCTTTTGGCCGCATTGTGGTGGCCCTCGTCGAACAGAATCATATCGAAGAAAGTGCTGGGCAATCGATCCAGCCAGCGATTGCCAGCTTGTCCGATTTGCTGGACATTCGTGACGACGAAATGACTTGAATTGCAATCGGCGAGATTCGCATCACGACCGTCGATCTTTGCCGCGAAGGGGCCTTCGATGGTCATCGGTGCGACAGCTTGCGAGCGAAAGAAACAGCGCCGATTGGCGCAATCCACAGCTTCAAACAGTGCATCACGAATCGTCAGGTTCGGTGCCACAATCAGCACACGCGACTGAGCGATGCCGAAGGGCAAGATGCTGATCAAGCCGGTCTTCCCGCACCCAACAGGGACTTGCAATAGAGCGGGTTCGTTCGATTCAGCAAAGTGTTCCTGCACGGCCCGATAGGCCATCCGCTGGGGTTCACGCAGGTGAGGGTTCCGAACAATATGGGGTGAAGAAGCCTCAAACAGAGGCCGGGTTTTCTGAATTGGTTTCACGGTCGATACTACTACTTTCTAACACATTAAAACACGTCTTTGGATATGCCAGAAGCGCGGCAGCTTGTCAAACTTCGGCACAACAAATGTCGGGTTTCCGCGATCGCGGTTCGTTATTCAGTCGAATGAAATCTAGGGATGTACTCTCAAGCAGTCATCCAGTTGACTTCCTGGTCGGAGAAAGCTAACTCCACCTGCCGAGGAGTTAGGAAGCATCGCTTTCTCATTTCGTCAACCGCTGCTATTGGGCCTTCGCCACTAGCGGCGTTTTGATTGAGATAATTGATGATCAACAAAGCATCAAGCGGCTCCAAGGAATTACTCCGACTCGGGTCATAGAATGCCGCCGGTTGTTGGATGCCATCCCAGACGAGAGCACCACCGCGATTCGAGTTCATGGCGTTGATGATGATCAACACATCGAGAGGCGAGATAGCGCCGTCGCCGTTCACATCCAGCGGATCGGAGGGATTTGTAAACGGGAACTCGGCCTCGTCGTCGAGCAACAGAAAGTTCGCTTCGAGAGGCGCAAATCCGACTAACTGAAAGGCCACGCTAATCGGCTTGTCTCCCTGAAGCAACAAATCATCGGTCGCAGAGATTAGGAAGGCAAACTGGCTGGCACCGCCGGGGAATATCAGCGTTTGCGGAATGGAAAGGCGAGCGTCCGCCGAGAAGGACACTTTAATCTCCCTTGCAACACTTGCGGGATCAGCCACAAGAGTGACGGTGACTTGACCATTCTCGGCAAGAGTTGCCAGCGCAGACGAGATCGTGAAAGGACTCGCAGGCAGTTCTCCGTCCGGGTCGACATCCGTCACCGCAATCGGTTTCGCATCGCCCATGAACCCGTCGGCATCGACAGAGATCGACAGTGTCTGTGTTCCATCGATGAGCAAATCGCGAACTCCAGAGATGGCAAACGTCACCGAATCACTGCCAGCGGGAATCGTAACCACTGCTGGCAGCGATACCTCCGTTGGATCGCTGCCACTCACAATCACGCTCAGCGATCCAATCGTACTTGTGTTGCGGCTCACGGTTGCTGCCGCTACACCTAACTCACTGATCGAAGTAACGTCGATCGTCAGTTTGAGAATCGCTGCTCCGACCCCCGGCGCGAATTCCGAGATATTGCCGCCAGCGTCCGTTGCAGTCGCCGAAACGAAATGCCCAATGCCGAGCGATTGCGGAACCGTGATCGAGAATGTTGCGTTGCCTTGTGAGTCGGTCGTGACGGATCGCGTCTCCAGGAGTGTTTGGCCTTGCGCTTGTGCAGCACGGCTTGCCACGTTGTCGTACACATGAAGTGTAAACGTCGCGTTCGGTTTACCACCAAAGCTACCCGTAATCACGGTATCACTGGCTTCTAAGACAACATCTAAAATCACCGGCGAGTTTTGCCCTCCGTTAGGTCCGAGGTCGGCGTCGAGCAGATCGTTAACGCTGAAGCCGTCGCTGTTGAGGTCAATCCCAAGTCCGGAGTTACCTGCAATGCGATTTCCCACGATGCGAGTTTGGAACCAGGCGACATCGATCCCGACCCCAAGATTGAAGAATATCGAATTGCCCTCGACGACGTTACCTTGTCCGCCAATGACAATCCCAGCGCCACCGTTGCCGAAGTTGAGTAATCCCGTGGGATCGGTCCCAATCCAGTTTCCCTCAACAACGTGTGCCGTCGGACTGATTGAGTCAATAAGAATTCCGGGGCCTTCATTGCCCGAAATCACATTGCCCGTCTGCGGAGTATTCGACCCGATCGTTGCTTGATAGGCGTTTGTCAACCGAAGGCCGGGGCCGCGATTGGGGATCGTGGCGGTTGCTGTCGAGTTCGTACCGATTCGATTGCTCTGAATTTGAGTTGCCGTAGCACCGCCGCCCACACTGATCCCGAAACCAACATTCCCCGAAACCACATTTTGGTTCAGCTGCACAGAATTGCCACTGACCTGAATGCCTCCGGTGCCATTCCCGACCGCAACCGAACCTTCACGATTCGTCCCCACCTGATTCCGTTCAACCGTGGCGGAAACAACGGATGGTGAAAGCTCAATACCCAGCCTTCCGTTTCCTGAGACAAGATTATCTGCAATCGTCCCGACAAACTCTGCCGTCGTGCTTTTGGTGCCAAACCGAATTCCCGTTCCTTGATTGCCCAGCGCCAATTGTCCGGTGATGTCGGTTCCAATCGTGTTGCCGACAATTGAAGCAGTTAGGTTCGCGTATCCATCGAGAAAAATACCCTCGCCCAGATTTCCCGATATCAGGTTGCCTTCGCCCGAGTTACCACCTCCGATCTGAACGTCGGGTACTGCATCCAGCAAGGCGATACCCGCGATCCCTGAATTCGGCAGCAAGGCACGACCATCGGCACTGAGTCCAATCACGTTTCCTTGTATCACGGTGCCGACGGTGAGACTTCCCGACAACTCGATGCCTGATCCGGTATTGCCCGAGACTGTATTGCCCTGGATAACCGCCCTGGCAGAGCTGGCGATTTTAACACCGGCTCCGGCATTGGGTACGGTCGCTGTGCCAGCCGCATTCGTCCCAATTCGATTGTCGATCAGTCGCAAGTCATCGCTGCCATACAACACTTCAATCGCGGCGTTGATCGCCGAGTGTCCGGAAATGACGCTGTCGATGACAGTGATGCCCGCTTTTTTGGTTTCGATGCCTCTCGCCGCACCGGTCGCACGCGTGCCGGTTGCATCGATCCCGATGTAGGCGCCTTTGATTGTTGCGTTCGTTCCGTGGGCGAGTATTCCCCACGTCGAGAAACTCTCCAATCCCACCGAGGCGACGGTCACCATGTCGCTTTGAATCGTCAAACCGTAGCCATTGCCTGTCACCAAAGAGCCGTCAATCACAATCTCCGGACCATTGGGATTCGTATCCGATGCCGGAACACCGGTCATGGTGACGGGCTGTCCGTGAATGTTGTTAATGGCCGGCAGATTGGTGGTCAGCTTAATGCGAAACACATCGGGTGCCGCATCGGCACCGGGAAGTCCTGAATCGGCGTCCACGTCGACGAAGCCCGGATCGGTTTCTGGAATCGCAAAGCGAATCGTTGCCTCGTTCATCGCGAGATTGGCATCCAGAATTGCCTGACGTAGCGAACCTGGACCGGAGTTTGCCGTGGTGGTGACATTGATCTCCAGCGGCGCAATCACGCTGCCAGTTAACGATAGCTCGAACGCCGGTTCGTCCGTATCGTTTGTGCCGAATGTAATCACCGCCTGTTGAACACCCGCCGTCGCCGTATTGAGGCCAAAGACGAGTTGAGCTTCACCTCCCGGCCCGATCACTTGATTGGATTGGAAGTTTTGCAGTACATCGAAACCGGCACCGCTGACTCGCTGTGCAGGCTGCACCAAGAGATTACTAGTTGAGAGGTTGCGAACGGTGACGGTTCGGGTCGGCGAAGCCTGATTGGTCTGGGTGTTCCCAAACTCAAACGAAGCTGCAACGCTCAGAAGATCGCCGTTTTCATCGAGCACTTCGATTTCGGGTTCACCGATGATCGCGGTCTTTCCGCTAAACTGACCAGTCCCCAATACTGCGGTGACTTGAGACTCAGAGCGGTTGACGGCAACAACATCCTGCCGGCCATCGCCATCGATGTCTAATGTCTGAACATCAACGGGGTTAACACCAATATCCAGCGTGACTGCACTCTGAAAGCTCCCATCCCCCACGCCGAATAATACCGTGACGACATTGGTTTGCGGATGTGTCGTCAGGACATCGGGAATCCCATCATTGTTAACATCGGATACCATAACGCCCGACGGCGCCTCGGCCACATCATAAATGGTTTCTGCGCCGGTAATGCGACTTTTCACCACGACTCGATTCAACGCCGAACTCGTGTAAATCAGGTCGAGTTGATCGTCTAAATCAACGTCGGCCAAAGTAAGGTTGGTAACCGGCTGCCCAAACACTAACGGAACGGAGGTCACAAGGCTCGTTAAGAACGCAGTGCCAGCCGTACCGCCCGCCGCAACGATCTTAATGCCGCCGAGATCAGCGACCCCTACCGTCTGAATGCTAACGACCGACCTGGCCCCGGAATTGACGAATGTGCCATCGCCATTGCCTTTCAGCCATCCAACTTGAGCTGACGTGGTAAAGGAACCGTAAAGCAAATCCAAATGTCCATCTTGGTCGATGTCGGCAACTCCGCGAATCACACCGATCATCGCAGGACTGGCAAACAAAGTGAACGTAGCATCCCCATTGCCCTTCAGTATCGCGGCGGTCCCATTCGCCATCGGCACGAGCAGATCGACGATCCCGTCCTCATTGAAGTCGCCGAGATACAACCCTAGCGGTGGTGCCGGAGTTGCTATGTTCTGCGGAGCGGCAAACGTGCCGTTCCCCAAGCTGCGCAGAATCGTGACCGATTTCGATAGATTGTTTGCAGTCACCATATCAGTGTGTCCGTCGCCGTCGAAGTCATCCACGCGAAGTACGAACGGACCTTCCCCGACCGCGACGGTTTGAGGCGCAGAAGTCAGCAGGCTGCCCGTCAGTCTTTGCAGCGCCGAGTCGTGGATGGTGCCGTCATCAACAAGTCGTAGCCTCAAGGAACCAATCCCGGCAACTTGAGTTACCGTCACTGTGTAAACGTCGGAGCCTGCGTGTTGTACGGTAATCGGTCCGGTCGTCACGGTGCCCGTTGTCATCGCCAGAAAATCGGATGCGTCGACACCGGTAACCGACTCGCTGAAGGTGGCGGTGAATTGAACGTCGGTGGCCTCGGCTAAAGTGGATGCCGCCAATTGCAATGACAAGAGTTGAGGCGGCGGATCGGCACGGACTACATTGCCAATCAACTCGACCGACACGCCGTTGAATTGCAGCGTGGCAGTCTTTTCACCGGAAGAGGCTGCGTTCATGCGGACCAAGAGCGTCGCGGTCTGACCAGGCTGCACAATTTGATTGGACGTGACGTTTTGCACCACGGAGAAACTGAGGCTGTTTCCCAGCGACGCTGGCGACAATCTGAGATCCAGTGTTCCCACATTCGTGATCGTTATTTCTTTGGTGACACCGATGAAGGATTGGGGAACACTGCCCCAATCAAGACGCGCTCCTTCGTCTGCCAACACCACCGGCCCAACGGCTAGCTGAGCCTTCGCTGCATCTTGCACTTGTCCAAACAAGTTGATCTCGAAAGGATTCTCATTGGCATCGTTGTTTGGGATACTCAACGTCGCCTTGCGGTCGCCGAGCGTATCCGTCGCCATCGCCACGGTGACGATGGCAGACTGCCCCGGCAACAGCCGTGTATTGGGAGCGAGATTCGCAGTGATCGAAAACCCAGAACCAGCATCGATCTCCGCAGGCTGAACGATCAGGTCTTCGGAACCGCGATTGGTAACTTCAAACGAACGAATGCCCGATACGGAACGATAGTTCACATAGGGATCTCCAAATGAAACGACTCCGGTGCCGCTACTCACACTTCCTCCGCCTGAATCGTTGGTAATGCTAACTGCGATCTCCGGACCAGACTGGCGCCCAATTCCGAACGGATCGAGCAAGACACGAGCGACATTACTCGGGAATCCTAGGCAATGCACTGGACATTGGTCTGTGAGCAAAAGATCGTTGTTACCGTCGCCATCAAAATCAAATCCTCCATCGACAAAGTTCAAAGCAGAAAAGCCGTTTAATTCCAATCGCAGGCCGAGGGTTCCAGCGATGTCCGGCCGAGGAATTTCGCCGGCGTTTGCAAGATGTGCCCCGCCAAATACGACGTAGACACCACTGTATTCGTATGCATTTATGTATTGATCGTTCGAACGCCACCGATCCAGAGTAGCGACGAACACAAGATCGTCGATACCATCTCCATTTAAATCCCCGACCGCTGATACGCTGGTCACCGGACCTGAGCCAAAGTAGTTTCTCCCGCTTCGACGTATCACGCCGTAGAACTTTGTAACTTCGCGTGGACTGGCGTGAGCTAGATCGACGACGCCGGATTCCCAACCATCACATCTTCCTTTAACCAGGAAAACACCGCCGCTACCTTGCCGCCATGGATCGGTGCCCTGAAACTTGTTGATTACAAGATCGTCAACTCCGTCGTCAGTTACATCGCCGACGAAAGCCAATGCGCCCCCAACTAAGTCAAGCCCCTCGGAACCCAGGCTGTTTTCCGAAAGTATCCTTAGTCCCTGGCTCGGACTCATTAGATCCAGGTCCGTTCCTTTGGTGACCGGGCGCGTCCCTCCAAATACTACGTATATTGGTTCTTGACGTGTGACCAGACTGTAGCCACCAATCGCCAAGTCAGGACGTCCATCGCCGTTGATGTCACCACCAAAGTCAATACCTTGGTCCTTCCAAACGAAACCATAACCTAGGAATTGGTACTTGTCCGCGATGTAACGATGACGGGGCGTCTGATCCAAACGGCTGACTGCAGGAAATCCACCTTCGAATCCATAGTAGGTGTCGACCCAGGTTTTGGTCGTCTTCGGATGGAACTCCTCGGTGTTGTCTGACCAGACGACGTGGAGGTCTGAAAAGCCATCGCCATCGATATCTCCGGCAACAAAATCATCAATGTGCGTCCGAGGCGTCCCAAGCGGTCCCGTGTACAAAATGCTTCCATCACTTGAAGAAAAGTTTTGCAGATCAAGAACCCCATCGTTGCCAAAACGACCGTCCGCACGTCCATGTACAATGAATAAGCCGTATAGACTTTCATCGGGCTGCGCGAGTTCTTGCCAATTGCTTAAGACGCCAAAGTCATCAATGCCATCGCCATTGATGTCCCCCAGTCCTCTGATTTGAACGTAATCGGGGAGGATAGCATCGCGGGAGTCGCGGATGATTAGCTTCTGGGATCCGTCTAGTTGGTCGACATTAATCACTGGACTCGTATTCGCGTGACCGAAAATAATTCCCGATTCGAGCAATCCTTGTTCGCTTCCGTCGTCTCCATCCTGGGTGTAGCCTAGGTCATCAAAACCGTCATGATTCACATCACCAAGGCTTCGGAAATCGACCCCAGATACTGCCCGGCTATCCCGTACATAAAACCCCGTCTCGCCGTCGATATCGTCGAGCAAGTACCTTGGGTCGGCGGTCAGCAATCGGCGAGTTTCGAGCGATTCGAACAACAGCCGACGGCGGGTTCGGATACGACGCCGTGCGGATTTCCCGCGACCAATGGTGGTTCCAGCTTTCATGGTGGATTAGACTCAGCAAGACTAGAAATGGGCGCGCGGAAACCGCTCTATTCACCGCAACTACTTAAAGCGATTGAGCGTTACACGGGAGCGTCTTCCATGAAAGCACAAAGATCGAGCCCACAGCACGGCACCGGAAATCCGAGGTTTTTTCGATGTCACGAGTGAGTTTCGAGGATTCGACCTCCAAAAGTCTGCTGAATGGGCTGCGAGTGGGAGATCCTGTGGCTTGGGCTCGGGTGTCGACGATTTATGGGCCGTTAATCTTGGGGTGGGGTAAGCGGTTTGGCTTGCCACGTCCAGATTGCGAGGATCTTTGCCAGTCGGTCCTGATTAGTGTGATTCGGTACGGCGAGGGATTCAAGAAGGACAAACCCAACTACGGGTTCCGAATTTGGCTGTTTACCGTGACGCGTCGCGAGATCATCAAACAACAAACCAGCAAGCAGCGACTCCCCACAATCGACTCGCAAACCATCTCGGAACTCGTCCGCGACGAGGCGGCGCAGCGCGACGACCCCGCCGATCCGCCGGAAGTACTCAACGAGTTATATCGTCGGGCGGTCAAGATCGTCAAAGACTCGTGTCTGGCAGAAAACTGGGAAATCTTCATGTTGGCCATTGCCGCAGATCTTGACTACGAAGAAATCGCTCGCCGCTATGGAACCACGACGGGAAACGTGCGGACGATCCGCTGCCGCTATATCGCCAAATTACGAGGCTTACTGGAATTGACCGACGACGAGCCTCCGCAGTAGCGGACGTCCGCGACCATGGGCTCTGCTGGTGTAACGGTCGGAATCTTTTACTCTAGGCACGCGGCCATTTCTTAAGCTCCAATTGTGACGATGATGTCCAACACCCCGTTGTCGAGAATCCTGAACGAAATCCAGCGGAGTCCCAGCGATGCCGAACTGGCAAAGAACTTAGACCCTGATGCACGCAATTTGTGGCAGGAACTGGAATCTCTGGCCAATTGCATGAAGACGCTGGATACCTGGGAACCCAACGACGATCCCGAATTCGACGTCCAAGCGGTTCTAGAACGGTTGCAGGACACCAAGAGTCTGGCCAACGTTCCTACTGAAGTGTTCGCACGCAGCGATGCGGATCGTGAAGCGGAAGCAGTGTTGCCTGGTTCTGCTCACGCCGATTACGTTACTCGCGTTCTGGGTGAATACGACTTGTTTGAACAAATTGGTCGCGGCGGGGGCGGCACCGTTTATCGAGCGCGACACCGCAAACTGCGCCGTATCGTGGCGATCAAGCTGCTTAACCGGATCGATGACCCTCGCATGATCGCTCGTTTTGACCGCGAGATGCATGCCATTGGCAAGCTGCAACATCCGAACATTGTGGCCGCAACCGACGCTGGAGAAGCTGACGGTGTGTACTACTTGGTCATGGAATTCGTGGCAGGCAAGAGCATCTCGCAACTCATTCGAGATCACGGTCCGATCTCGCAAACGGATGCGTGCGAAATTGTTCGTCAGGCCGCCACCGGATTGCAGTATATCCACGAGCGGGGATTGGTGCATCGCGACATCAAACCGGCAAACTTAATGCTGAACGAAGCGGGGCAAGTGATGATCCTCGACCTGGGATTGGCGCTGTTGCACGAGGACGATTTCTCGGTGGACGCGATGACGTCCAGCGATATGTTGATGGGGACGATCGATTACATGGCACCCGAGCAAGCAGCGGATACGCATCAAGTCGACATTCGCGCCGACATCTACAGTTTGGGAGCAACGTGTTACACATTGCTGACAGGCGTTCCGCCCTTTGGACCTTCGAGACACGCTTCGCCTCTCGCACGAATCGCGGCAATCACAACAGGGACGCCCACGCCGATTCAGTCGGTGAGGCCGGAACTAGATGCCGGAGTCATTGCGATCTTAAAACGCATGTTGGCTCGCTATCCAGAAGAACGCTATGCCACTCCGCAAGAAGTTGCTGATGCCATCCTTCCTTTCTGCGGCGAACGCGAGACGAACAATTTGTCGGTTCGCTTTCTCGGGGCGAGTTGCTCGGTGGGGACGGTCCCGACACGAGTTGCGTCCGATCGTTCAGGCAACATCGGTAAGGTCGATACAAAGCCGCCACAGCGTTTCCAACCTCGCTTCGTGTTGTTTGTGTGCATCGCCTTGATCGGAGTCTCCTTAGTTTCGTTTTCCATATCACATCATCGAAGGCAAACACCGCTCACGACTTCTTCGAATGTGATCGTTCCGAATGACGAACAATCACGGGACCGACCAAGGCCAGATGACCCGCCCACCGAACGCGAGGTGGCCCTGCAATTGGTGGCCAATCACGCAAACATTAGCTTCTTGAGTGCTGGGGGCTACGTTGGCGACGTCACTTCGGCGGACGCTGTTCCGCCGGGTAAGTTGCAGCTGGAGTTCATCTTATTTCCCAACTCATCCGAGGTCCCTGCCGAGGCATTGCAGGGCTGTGCAAACCTAAAGAACTTACGTGGCTTCCAACTGATGAACCACCGATGCTTGACAAAAGAGCATCTCCGCGCAATCGGCCAACATGCAAATCTAAAAGATCTGCTGATTGGCTCAGACGAACCGTCCGACGTCACGGATGCTGACATCGCTGCCGTGCTCCGTTCATCAATGAGCCTCAAAGTCGTGCATCTCAAGGGAATTGCCGTCGACGGCAGCTGTTGGATGTCAATCGCTTCACCCAGCTCACTTCTCAGCTTGGCGATCGAAATTGATCACCTCACGGAGAAGGAGCGATGGGCGACTATCTCCATCGCAGCGGCAGAGCATCTATCACGTTTTGAGAATCTACAGACGTTGCTACTGATTCGCGCGAGGCTTACGGACGAACAGTTTGTGCCGATCTCTCGGCTCCATTCTTTGAACCAACTCAGCATCTGCGGCTCGTGCCAAATCAACTCTCAAATCATCGAACGTTTGGCGACTTTGCCCAGCCTGACCGTGTTGTCTCTTATCAGCGTCGGATTGAAAGATGAGCATATCGAAGCGTTAAGTCAAATGACGAACCTTCGACGCTTAAATGTCGCATGGAACGATGGCATAACAGCTCAAGGTATTGAACAATTGGTCGCGGCATTGCCCCACTGCGAGATCGAACACAATGTCGGAGGGCAGCTGAAAACGGTGAAACCAGTCAATGTTGACAATGCGGAACGATCAAAACCATCGGATGCCCTGTAAGCGAGGCGGGGGCAGCGTCTTGGTGAGTTGCGAGGGAGAACTCTTCGTCGCCTGCCGAAAAAACCGCCTCGTGCGGGGATCGGCACGGTCGACAAACTGCTGCACACTCAAACTTCGGCAGCACAAAGGTGGCGCTTTCAGCGATCACGGTCCGTTATTCAGAAGACAGCCGTTGGTGGTCTGATCGGGAAGTCGTAGACTGATGGAGATTCCGAAGTATTAGGCCGGGAGTTTTGCAGAGCGGACCAGTGCCAGCAAACGAAGGAGAAGACCAATGAGCAGCAGCGAAACGTACCGGGGCATCGTTCACGGTTCCGTCATCGAGCTTCAACAATCACCGAACGTACCCGACGGGATGGAAGTCGAAGTGGTGATCAAACGCGCCGAGTTGACCGCCGACCAGCGGCAAGAGCAGTTGAAAACACTCTTTGGCAGTTGCCAAGACGATGCCGAGGATTTGGATGGCTTTCTGAAGTTGAATGAAGAGCAACGGAAGCAGAATCGCCGGGGCCAGGAACTATGAACTTCCTGATCGACACCAATATTTGCTCGGCGTACCTCAAAGGCAATCCGGTCGTCTGGAACAAGTTCATGCAGTATTCCGGCGGGCTGGCGATTTCGGTGGTCACCGCTGGCGAATTGTGGACATGGGTGTCGAGAGGAAAGGCATCCGAACGATCTCGACGTTCGGTCACCAACTTCATCGCTTCGGTCGACGTCATTGAAATCGACTTGACCATCGCCCTGCGTTTTGGCGAGTTACGTGGCACCATGCTCGACCACGGGACGCCGCTTCCCGATATGGATGCTCTCATCGCAGCGACCGCATTGGCAGAGGACCTAACGCTGGTAACCCACAACGTCGCCGATTTCCAACCTGTGCCGGACTTGCGGATTGAAGACTGGCTGGTTTAACGCAGCGGCCTCGATTCGTTCCGCTGCGTCACACGGAAATGCGTTCGACGATATTTCGCGTCACTTTTCTTTGTCGCCTGTCGTAAAGCCGCGTCGTGCGGGGATCGGCATGGCCGGCCAATTGTTGCACATCTTCCAGCGGAACGCCTTGGCTGAGCAAGTCGGTGATCGTTGTGACTCTAAACGAATGAGGAGAAAAGCGAGCCGGGAGATGAATCCGGCGGCATCTGCGTTTTACCATCCGTGCGATGTCGCCCGACGTCATGGCACGTTCGGACAGTGTATTCGTTCTCCGCAGCGCAGTCAGAAAGAGCGGCGATTTGTTATCCGTAATCCCGGCGCTGTTGATGTACTCGCTCAGAAAAAGCTGAAGGTCATGGCGGCAGGGAATCTCGCGAGACTTGCCGCCTTTTTCCTGAAATCGCAAACAGTGTTGCGTGCCGACGTCGTAGAAGTCGCCCGCTACCAAATCCGCAACTGCCCCCACGCGAACGGCTGTGTAAATCAGGATTCCAAGGATCGCTCGGTCGCGGAGTCCGACAAGGTTGGAAGCATCGATCGAGCGAAGCAGCTTGCGTGCTTGTGCTACGCCAATCTCCGGCGTCTTCCCTTCGATCACCTGAAGTCTGGCACCGCGTACGGATGCGGCCGGATTGAGTAACACGGCATGGCGATTGACGAGCGAGTCGAAAAAATGTCTCAGCGCGGCGAGATGCAGTTTCTTGGTGGCCACGGAGTTCGGCATCTGATCCAGATACTCGCCAACGTCGCGAGGGGTGATGGCAACGAGGCTTCGTTGCCGCAGTTCACAGAACGCCAGAAACCGCTTCACCGCGTGCAGGTAGTTCTTTCGAGTCGAACGATTTCGCAACTTGCCGTAGACGAATTCCTCGAAGGCGAAACGGGCTGAAGCCCCGGCAGAAACTATCAAGGCGGGCAATTCACCCGAGTCATCATGCAACTGTTTATCAAGCACATCATTTTTTCGCGTTATCAAGTGATTCATTTTCCTCCCAGGGTTCTCGGTTTTAGAACAAGCCTTCTATTGACGCAGCCAACCTGCGGCAATAGCGTCGGTAGTACACTTGCCCATGTGTTTCCTTAACGCATGACAACGTCCTTTGTCCAGCACAAATATCGTCGTGGCGTGACTAACAACTCTGAGTCGTGATTCAACTTCGAGGTGGCACTTCAGGTTTCTTTGGAGGTTCTATCATGGCTTTCAAGTCGGTCAGTTGGGAATCACGCCGAGTGCTTTGGAGCTGCTTCCGATGGAAGCGGTCGAAACTGCTCTGAATTCCCACGTTACAGGTAACTGGGGCGATGTCAGTGAGGAAGACACTGCGCAGAACGCATGGGCATTGGAAAACGGTGCCCGATTGATGTCGGCCTGTGAGACAGAAGCAGGGAAGTCGTTCTGGATTCTCACTGAAGCAGAGTTTTCGTGAACCACAATTCTACTGCCCGACGAATATTGACAAGGTTGCCGCGTTCTAACTGCTCCAGCCGTTGGCAGGGACAGTTCTCCCTCGATACCAATCATGGAACCGAACGTGCTCCAAGCCGCAATCGGTTGAGCCTCCGAAGAACTGAATGCTACGTAGAGCACTTCACTGACTAGCCAACCAACATTAAGGTTGACGGATCGTGGATCATGTGCGTCTGAGACGCCCCGGCGAACCGTTTGAAGCGGTGGTCAATCCGAAGCCAATCGGCGATAATGCCGCCTTGCAGTAACCCAGGTATTGAAAAAATGCTTATGGTCAGCGGTGAGAAAAAGTGAAGTCCAGCGATAAAAACAGTTTATTCACGCCGTGGTTTGATAGCGAGAAGTGCTCGATAGATGGCGTCAAAGTTCTCAAAGAACGTACCGATGGTCGTGCCAAGGTATTCGATTCTCTTGTCGAAATTGCTGCCGATCATGTTGTAGGTTTGAAAGCGATTGAGAAACTCGGGGGATTTCCGAAAGCAAAGCACCTCTTAAAGAATCGCGTTCCAGTAGGAAAGATCTCCCGTTCGGGATTGCTTGGCGAGATACTCGCCACCGAATACGTGGATCAAGAAACAGAGTTTTCTGTCCCGGTTCGTCGACTCCGGCATCGCGACACTCGAGAACTGGCAATGAGAGGCGACGACGTTCTCGGTTTTCGTATCTCGAAAGCACGAGTCAAGGTGATAAAAGTCGAAGCAAAGAGTCGTGCATCTCTCGCGACAGCAACACTTGAAGAGGCTCGGACTGGTCTAGCAAGCAACCGGGGGCGTCCCAATCCGGAAACATTGGCGTTCTTGGAATGTATCCTACGTCTAGACGACCGAGATGCTGAAGCCGACCCGATTGCGGAACTGCAACGGAATCCGATTATGGTTGGCGACGTGTGCCATCTCTTGTTCACGATGTCGGGCAACGGGCCAAAGAAATTCTTGGAGGCGAACAGTAACCGGATTCACAAAGGGATAAAACACCAGCTCTGCGGATGTCACGTAAGTGGTCATGCAGATTTTGTGAAAGCGGTTTTTGACGCGTGCATTGCTAGGGGCTAGCGAGATGGAAACGGCTGACGACTTAGTCCGAAAACTGAGGGAATTGTGTGCTCCGCGAGTACGCGATCAACTGATCGCAAAAGGGTTGTCGCGAGGGATGATCTGGAAGGAAGGGGCACTTCCCGAAGGTAGCCCAAGATTCTCGACACGCCTCACCAACGATCTGCTGAACCACGGCTACCTGGTACTCGGCTGCTCGATCCGGTTGCGGATACTTTCAACTGCACAGTCGCCTTTGGTTCAATCGGTTCTTGACGATGGATTCAGAACTGCTGCTGAGTGCATCGAATCTGTCGTGCGTCGAGGGAGACGGCAAAACGACCGGGGCTTTCACCTGACGATTGCCGCTGCGGCATTTCATCTAGCTCATTACGGGGCACGGTCATTCTCGCTTCTCGCCGAAAACATCGACGCGCTCAATCTCGTTGATGTCGAGTTGCTCTTGGTTGCGCTGATGCAGCGGAGGCTCGATACTTTGGAGTCGCTGTGCCTAAACTGGCTGAACGACAATGCGCATACGGACGAGGGAATCGTAGCCTCACTTGAATCGGATGAGAATGATTTTGGTGACGCCGACGCCGCCTACATTGCGATCTGCCGCGTGGTTCATCGTGCTGTTGCCAATTTCGACTACGCCCTGCGAAGCGGTGAACCCACTTTTGTCGCAACTGCGGTTGAATTGCTAGATCGCTGTG
>CAUJKL010000580.1 GCA_963204995.1 Planctomycetota bacterium
TGGCGAGCCTTAGAAGCGGAGCTGCTGTTCTGGGAACGGGAGGTCTTGGCTGATCCTGTGTTCGACCACTCAAAAACGCCGGCTACCGAGGGGAAAGCGGAGCCTGTTCTTCCGTTGCCGAAGAACGTCACGGCCGTCGAGGATCTGATCAACACGCTCACCTCGCTGAACGCCGCGATCTCGTCGAACCGTCCACAGCGTTCAGCGGCAAACGACCGCTCGATCCGGGCTCGGCTGTTGAAGGCTTGGGATCGTTACGTCGACTTCCAGCTTGCGGACGAAGAGAAGTTCACACTTCGCGAGGCTCCAGAAGTCGTGCAACTCAGAGACCAGGCACGTGAGTTTGACTTGCTCGTCTATTCACTTCCCTATTACGTCCGCTGGCACGCTCGCGCCCATCAGAGCTTGTCGAGCGATTCGAGTCAGCACAAGGAATTGGGCGACTACTTGGATGCCGTGGTTCGTCTCGCAACGACGTTAAGCTCGTTGAGAGCGATGCCGCAACTCAGTTACAACGACCAGTACCGACTCGAACAAGTCGGCGCCCAACTCGCTCAGGCCTCGTTGCTGCGGAGCAGGCTCGATAGCGCCTTATGGGAGGACCGTGATCGTGGCAGCCCGATCATTGGAGAACGCCTGCTGGCCACGCCGTTGCTCGACGCCCAGCGGCGAATGCAACTGCTCCGGGCTTTGCTCCAGATCGCACCGGGCGAGCCCGACGTGCGGGCGATACCTGACGCGAGGCACGACTTGACGGTGTCCTTGAAGCAATGGCAGCGGCTGCATGCTCATTGCGAGTTGGAATTGCGCCTCGTCGAACTCGCGTTTGGCACCGACCATCATCTCGTCAAGAGCCTCAGTGCAGAATTTGCCGAAGCCGACAAACTGACCCGTGCAGAGGACTCGGCAGCGGACCTCTGGGCGACGTATCGGCGCGTCGGCTCGCAGTTCGGTCAGTGTTTCGAGTCGCTTCCGAAATCAGTTCTTGCGAACGACGCGAGGGATTACGCGATTCACATGATGGATTATCGCGATGTCGATGATCCAAGGAACAGTGATCTCGACGCCCGGCCTCCGCTCCAACTCCATTTGAAATACGAACCTGAGCTGAAAGTCGAGATCGTCGAAGAGCAGAATCGCCAAGAGTTCGATCTCAAGCTGAAAGAGCCTCGTAAAATCGTTCTCAAGATCCGGGCGACTCGTGAGAAATACGCCAGCGAGCAGCTCAAGACACTGTTCGAAAGTAATTTGATCGACGTAACGCCCGAGCCGCAAGGTCCAGCGGAGAAGAAGTCCGGTTGGTACGAGCAGACGGCTGTCTACCTTGTTCAAGCGAAGCCCGGCATCATTCAGCTGCCCGGTCGCCATACAACGAATGTCACGATCCGGTCGAATGCAAGTGAGCAAATCGACCAGAGCTTGATCCTGAAATTTACGCTGCCGCGGCCCGATCAAATCAGCCTGGAGGTCTTTAGACTATCGACACGGTCGCAGGCTGTTCAGCAAGAACATGACAGTTCGCTAACCCTGGGCGTGTTTCCCGCCAATCTTGCTGAGCCAATAGTCACCGAATTTCAGTTTCGCGCGCGCAATGAATCGGGCGAACCGAGGAAGATCCAGGCGAATTTGTACGTGGTCAAACCAGGGCGACGGGTACCGCAGAAGCACGGCACGATTAGCCAGGATCGCCGCAAGGAACTATTCCGTGAACAGGCCAGTTCACTTGATCTGACTCAACTCGAACTGGTCGCCGAGGTGGGCGACATGGAAGTTGCTCCGGACCAGTCCGCCGTGCTCGCATTCAAAGCGCCGGGCACCGCTCCTCCGGCCGCGCCACCGCCAGCAACCGCCCCGGAACAGCCCGCTACCCCGCCAATGCTCAAGGATGCCGGCCACGGGATGGTGTGTGTCATTCGGGACGAAACCGGTAAGCCGTGGGTGAAGTGGATCGAGATCGAACCGACACCACTGCATCGATACGTCACTGCAAACTGCTGGTACGAGTCTGGTCGGGTTGTGGTCGAAGTCACGGGAAAACCCGATCTGGACGACAATTTTCCGGCGAATGGTTTGAAGTTGAGCTGGGATACGAAACCCGATTTCCCCGACGGCACCAAACGCAGAATCGATGCCACCATCATGGAACCCGGAGACCAGCATCGGGCCAGCCTGTACATCGAGGTTGAACCCGATGGCCTGACGCGAGACGTTTATATCGCGGTGAATGGGTGCCCCAGGGTGCTTTCGTTCCGCGTCGCTTGCCGACGACAAGCGGAAAGAATTGACAGCGAGGAAACTTGGATCGAACGCCGAAGCATCGCCATCACGAAGCTCTCGATTCCAGAGACGCCGAAAGTCTTCCACATTCCGACAAGATCCATCGCGGGCAGCCAGGATATCTATCTGGATGGCCCACCACCTGGTGTCAAACCTGTCGAAGGTGAGGTCTTCATGGAACGCAAGCAGCCCGTAATTATTGCCATGCCGATCGATGCGTTGCGGGTGCATTTCCATCTCGATGCACCAGTCGAAGGACTGCGTCCGGAGCGTGGCGACGCAGTCGAGCTGCTGATTGACGGCGAAAGGCAGGGAGTCGCTTACGGTGACCGCTATCTCCGCTCACAACTGTTTGGCATCGGCGACAACGGGGTGATCCGACTCGGCATGCAGATGCAAGAACAGTTCATCGACATCCGCCCCCGCGATCGCGATGAGGAGTTGACGCTGATCGGGGAACTCACCGTGGACCGACGTCGAACCGAGTCGACCTTGCCGATCCCGGTCATTTTCGATGGCACTCCGCCAAGCATCAAGAAAGTGATTGTGCCCCCGCAACTCGATCTCGAGAGCAAGCACATGGTGGAAGTCGACGTGGAGGAGCTGTCTGGCATTTCGACCGTAAGATACTGGTTCTCCGTCAGTCGCGAGCGATCGGCCGAGAAACCGGTCACGGCCGCCTTGCTTGGACCGCCGATCAAAGATGGCGGGATGTTTCGCCTGCGGTTTAACGTTGATACGACTGGAATGGACGAGGGCGACTATTTCCTAGCGGTCCAGGTCGATGATCTCGTGAATCTCACCAGCGGGGTCGCTCACACACGAGTTCCCATTAAGAAAAAGAAGGAGGCGGCACCTGTCTTTGCTACGATTGGGGGCACCGTTCAGTTTTCGTCCGCAGGTGATCGTCTGTTCACAACCGTCCAGTTGCTCACGAAGACAGAGGAGGAAGTGCCAGGGTTCGCCGCCCAGGAAGTCGGTGACGGGAACCGCTACGAATTCAAACAAGTTCCTGCTGGTGAATACATCATCCGCGCGGAACGCAAGAAGAGCGGCACGACGACGAAAGTAGGCGAACCTGTTCAAGTGAACAAGCCGGGACGCCTACAGGTAAATCTCAGGCTGAAATAGCGTGCGAAGAAGCGAAGTTGTGCGCGGCGTTCAGTAGCGCTCGATCGTAACTCGAAGCGTAAGCGAGGTCCGCCCAGATTCCCGCCTCAATTCTTCGCTTGTGCTTCGGGTTACCAGCGACGCAAGTTAAAAAAACACAAAAGCCCTGGCGAGTCCGGGCGATTGACTTGCGAGTCAGTGGCGTTAGAATCGGCGGCTGACACGGGTGCCGAGATTGGTTTGTTGCCAATTCGGAGAATAGGGAAGACGGTGCGAATCCGTCGCGGTCCCGCCTCTGTAACCGGGTACGAAGCTTACACACTGCCACTACGGAATTTTGCGATCGCTGATCGTCACCGTGGGAAGGCGTGAGCCGAGGACGAACCGGAAGCCAGAAGACCTGCCCGAAAGTCATTGCGGATTTGGTAGTGCCCTCGAGGAAACAGGGAACTGTCGTGGCTTTGGCATGCACTCTGAGAGACGCTCGTTTCAACGACGCTCGGTAATTGACTTCAGCCAGCGCCCGGTCATCGTTTTCTCGTGGTGTACTGCGCAGAAGGCGTTTGCCTTTGCTTTGACAACGAGGATTGTGTGATGAAACGAAAGAGAGTTGGTGCTCGTGGTTTTACGTTGGTCGAACTGTTGGTTGTGATCGCGATCATTGGAGTCTTGGTGGCACTGCTGCTACCGGCTGTGCAGCAGGCTCGCGAGGCGGCCCGACGGATGCAATGCAAGAATCGCCTCAAGCAGATCACGCTGGCGATGCACAACTATGCCGACACGTATGTTGAAACAATGATTCCGTACGTCGTCGAGGATCGGGCGCGGATCGGATATCTCTCGACGTATGCCGGGCCTCAAGGGACGGCGCAGTTTTGGTTCGGAACCATCAATTACGACGAGCCCAATCCCGCTCTGCAACTCGATTACACGAAGAGCCCGCTCGCGCCGTATATCGAGACAAGTTACTGGTCTTTCCAATGTCCCGACTTCGGGCCTGGGCAAATGGATGTCGTGCGGTTCGGCAAACCAGCCTCTGGCTATGCGTTTAACGCCTACTATCTGTCGAGGTCGTCCGGCGTCGACTGGTTGCCTCCCACCTACGCCGCCGTTCCCAATCCGCAACCGCTGACACGGCGCTTCCCCGAAGTGGAATCGATGAGCGCGACGATTGCCTTCGCGGACAGTGCGCAAGTGAAGATGACTTCCTTCTCTCCACCCGCTTTTAGTTTTGAAGAGAATTGGATTCTCGATCCGCCCAGCCGCAACTTCCCAACGGTCCACTTTCGCCACCACGGCGCGGCGAATGTTGCCTTCCTCGACGGGCATGTGGAAACGCGAGAGCGTCACTTCAAGATCGACGTGCCGGGGGTAAACTTCATGTCGACGGCTCAGGCCGACATCATCGACGCCAAGCACTTGGGCTATGTGAGCGATGGCCACCTCGACGATCCGCAGTTGTGCGACGAGTTGTACGACCGGCAGTGAGCGATGATCTACAAGACTTGTTTATCGAACGAGGGCTAGCGGATATCGCGGGAGTTGCCGTCATGAAGTCGTGCTTGAAAAAATGTTTGCTCGTAGTTGCAATCGGCAGTGGCTTGTTGGGATGTGGTGGTTCGGAAGAAGTCGCGACGACAGAATCGCAGCGGGCGGTATACGTCGACATCAAGACGTTGCAGGCCGTGGTTGGTGACGTGGTTAAGGAACCACCCGCCGTGAATCCAGCGACCGGGCAACGAACGCTGATGCCTGCGTTGTATTGTCCGAAGTGTCTTCGCTGGCACCCGCTCCCTCCGCTCGATCAGATCAATCGGACACCCAACGCAACCAAGTGTAGCAAGACCGGTGCAACGCTAACCGCCGATGGTCCGTGGCCCGAGTAACGCGACGATAGGATCACGGCAGTCAACCCTGTGGTTGCAAATACTTCGTAGCGGAATGCCGTGACACTCCCGCAACGCCATGTTCATGGTCGTGCAATCGCTTCGCATCGTCTCACTGATTTCCAGTGCGACCGAAATTATTTCCCAACCGGGCGACGAACGATTGCCGATCTCGGCCGAGATTCTGCGAGAGGATCAAACGAGGTCGAACCATCGTGGAATCGGCGGCGTCCGCTCAGTTCTGACTGAAGCCTAGGTGAGCCGGGATTTCACGACCGACTGGGTTTTTAATGAACTGCCGGTAGCAAGCCGGGCAAAGATCGAAGCGACGCTTTTGATAGACATCGTCGCCAATGAGATCACTGTCTGATTCGTCGAGACGTTCAAGAATCTCTTGTATCTCCATCAGATGATCGCGATCGTCTTCAAGTTCGTCGGTGTCGAGTGGGTCCATAGCTGCTTGCACTTCCAGCTTGACGACGTAACGCAAATCTTCGATGGGGTCGATGACACGCTTGCAGCGGTCGCACGAATGATGAATCATCCTGAGGCCCTTGATTAAGGAAACATTTCAGAAGTGATCTGCGGTAAACGCTCCAACGCTCACCTCGTGATTCATCCTAATGCGAACGAGAGCGGGACGGCAAGTCGAGTACGGCATTTTTTTACCGGTATCTTTCGAAGCAATGCTTTCAGGGTGGCCTCCCAAAAACGTGTTGGTTAGAATAATCGTGATGCTCGTTACATGGATTTCGGTGACGAGGCTCGAACCGCAGCGGTCACGTCGGAGGAAAACGACATGCCGCCGTTGGAAGCCGATGAGTCGATACCTAGAACAGGATCGAGTGACGCGGCAGAATTTCTCGGAGACTCCCGATGAGTCAAGAGGAACGAGGGCGAGTTCTAAACTCGAGCGTCCTCGTATTGAACCGGCACTACATGGCGCTGCGTGTCATCACCGCGCGGCGGGCGTTCATTCTCTTGTATCGTGAAGCGGCGGAAGTCATCGACATCGAAGAGGGTCAGTTCTGTAATTATGATTTTGACGCTTGGTGCGAGCTGAGTCAGTTGCGATCGGAAGACCGCGAGCATCAGGACGATTGGGTGCGCGCCGTTCAATTCGACATTCAAGTGCCTCGAATTGTCCGCCTGGTTCGTTTTGACAAGCAGTACACAGCCAACGTACGACTGAATCGTCGCACCCTATTCGCGCGGGATGGACATTGCTGCCAGTACTGTGGACAGAGCCTGCCGCCTAGTCAGTTGAGCTTGGATCACGTCGTCCCACGCAGCAAGGGCGGCCCTACGACTTGGGAAAACGTTGTTGCTTCGTGCGTGAAATGCAACACGAAGAAGGGTGGTCGAACGCCTCTCGAGGCTCGGATGAACCTACGTACGGAACCGGGACGTCCCAGTCAGAACCCGATTATGCTCTTCAAACTTGGCAATCCGAAGTACGAAAGCTGGAAAACATTTTTGCCAAAGAACCGAGGGGCGAACGAGAGCGGTTAGGCACGCGGCTACCAATGTTCTGCGCCGGACTGCGTCTCGTTTGGTCATGGGGCACGTCACTAATCGACACTAACTTGGTCAAACGGGACGAGCGAAGCGATCGCTCGTCCAGCCACGAGTTCTCCCGATTCAGTTATTAGAGTTAGTTAGTGTCCATTCGTGGTCTATTCGGCGCCCTGTACACGTTGCCGATCTGAGCCTATCTGGTTACCATCGAAGCAGATGGTAATCGCCACCGGCGAGCTATCTCCCCCGCCGCCCGCTCTCCTACCTTGGCTACGATCGATGCAACGCAAACGTCTCGTCATCTCGGTTATCGCAATTGTCGCTTTCACGCACCTTGCGATATCAACGAATCGAGCTGACGCGCAGCAAGCTGTGCAACCGACGCCAGAAGCCGTCGAATTCTTCGAACAACGAATTCGCCCAGTACTGGTCGAGCACTGCTACGAATGCCATTCCGCTTCCGCGAACGAACTCGAAGGCGGGCTGATGCTCGACAATCGAGCCGCCGTCGAGAATGGGGGAGAGAACGGCAAGGTTCTCGTCGCCAAGGAGCCGGAATCGAGCCGCCTGCTTACGGCCATGCGATACCAAGACGAAAACTTGCAGATGCCGCCCGGCGGTAAGCTTTCGGATGAGGTGCTAGCAAACTTCGACCAATGGATTCGCAGCGGAGCGGTTGATCCCCGTGACGGCCCGCCACCGCCGCCTCCAGACAGCATTGAAGCTCGCGCGCGAAAGCATTGGGCGTTCGGCCCACCAACGAAATCAGAGCGCCCGCATATCACCCACACGCAGTGGCCGCAGACCGACATCGACTATCTCGTACTCGCTCGTCTCGAAGCTGCTGGAATCGAGCCATCGCCCGTCGCCGACCCGCACACGCTGGTTCGCCGGCTGTACTATGACTTGACGGGATTGCCTCCGACTTTTGAAGCGATCGCCCAGTTCGAAGCAAACACATCTCCCGGAGCTTACGAGCAACTCGTCGATCTGTTACTCGACTCCCAGCAATTCGGCGAGCGATGGGCGCGGCACTGGCTAGACCTGTCTCGCTTCGGCGACACGAAGGGATATGTATTTACGGAGGATCGCAATTACCCGAACGCGTACAAGTATCGTGATTGGGTCATCAATGCTTTCAACGCTGACATGCCGTTCGATCGATTCATCAAGTACCAACTCGCGGCGGATCAGCTTGCCGAAGGTGACGATCGTTCTCAGTTGGCTGCGGTTGGTTATCTGACGCTTGGTCGACGATTCATCAACAACACACATGACATCATCGACGACCGGATCGACGTTGTCTTTCGCGGCATGATGGGTTTGACGGTCGGGTGCAGCCGCTGCCACGATCACAAGTACGATCCACTTTCGACGCGCGATTACTACGGTATGTACGGCATGTTTGCCAGCTGCGACGAGAAGCAAGACGACGACTTGCCGCTCCGCTTGGTCGACAAACCGAATCCACAAGAAGTCGGCATCTTTCTACGAGGCAACCCCGCCAGTCGCGGCGACCGCGCGCCGCGTCAATACTTGAGTTTCTTTGCCGGCGAGCAAGCCGAGCCTTTCAAGAAAGGAAGCGGTCGACTCGAGTTGGCCGAGTTGATTGCCAGCCGCGACAACCCACTTACGGCTCGTGTTTTCGTGAATCGAGTCTGGGGACACTTGTTCGGCGACGGACTAGTGCGGACGCCCAGCGACTTCGGATTGCGCAGCGATACACCAACGCATCGCGACGTCTTGGACCATCTGGCCGTGTCCTTTATGGAAGACGGTTGGTCGGTCAAACGACTGATTCGCAGCATCGTCATGTCGAGCGTCTATCGCCAATCCAGCGATATTCGAGCGGCGGCCGTCGAACGAGACCCAGAGAATCTGCTGTTGTGGCGCGCCGAGCGACGGCGACTCGATTTCGAGGCGATGCGGGATTCGATCCTTTCTGCCGGCGGCCAACTGGACCGTACCGTCGGCGGCGAATCGGTACAGATCGCCAACGAATCGCCCAGCCACCGCCGGACGCTGTACGCGTTCATCGATCGCCAGAATCTTCCCGGCTTGTTCCGGACCTTCGACTTTGCCAGCCCCGATACGCACTCGCCCGAACGCCCCGAGACAGTCGTCCCGCAACAAGCACTCTACTTGATGAACAATGGCTTCGTTCAGGATGCCGCACAAGCCGTCATCGGCCGCGTCGACGCTGCGGATCTCGGCCCGCGTGTGAGCCAGCTCTATCGCTTGGTGCTCGCGCGTGAAGCGACGCCTGACGAGATGCAACTCGCTACAAGTTTTATTGAGTCGAGCAGTGCATTAACAAACATTCCTATCGGCAACCCGTGGCAATTTGGCTACGGAAGTTTTAACGTCGAGTCGGCACAACACGTTTCGTTCCACCCGCTTCCCATTTTCGCGGAGAACACGTGGCAGGGTGGGCTCGAGCGACCTGATCCGACGCTCGGCTGGGCGATGCTGAATGCGAGCGGCGGTCACCCGGGTAACGATCAAGACCACATTTCGATCCGCCGCTGGTACGCTCAAGCCGATGGCAATATCACGGTGAGCGGAAAACTCGAACATCCATCCGAGAACGGTGACGGAGTTCGAGCGCGGATCGTAGCGAGCCGCGACGGACTGCTCGGCGAGTGGATTGCTCAACACAAGACGATCGATACTAACACGATGACGCTCGCCGTAATGCGCGGTGACACACTCGACTTCCTCACGGACTGTCGCGACAATCCCAACCATGACAGCTTTCAGTGGCGAGTAACAATCCGGCAAGCGGAGAGTGCCGAGGGAGCAACGATCGCCGAATGGAAGTCGGAAAGAGATTTTCATGGTCCGCAGCCGGAACCACTGAGTGCGTGGTACCGCCTGGCACAAACGCTGATGCTGACCAACGAATTCTTGTTTCTGGATTGAGATGTACGACGGCCCTCCGAGGCCGTCGATAGTTTAAACTGAATCTCCTCGACGACCTCGGAGGGCCGTCGTATCGGTAGATACGAGACTCTATCAATGCTTACACGACGCGAATTACTGACTCGTTCCGGCATGGGGATCGGTGCCCTCGCTCTCGCTCAACTGGCTCCCGAGTTCGCCACAGCCGCAGTACCCGGCAACCCATTGCTTCCCAAACAGCCACACTTTCCCGTCAAGGCCAAACACGTCATCCACCTGTTTATGAACGGCGGTCCGTCACAGGTGGACACGTTTGATCCGAAGCCGGAACTTCAAAAGCGAGCCGGCGAATCGCTGTCCGATGGAAACCTGAAGACCGAACGACCAACCGGCGCACTGTTCGCTTCGCCTTACCAATTCGCGAAGCATGGTGAAAGCGGCATCGAGGTCAGCGAAATCTTTCCGCACGTCGCCGAGTGTGTCGACGAGTTGGCGGTCATCCGCTCGATGCACGCGGACGTGCCCAATCACGAACCGTCCCTGTTGCTGATGAACTGTGGCGACGCGAGATTGATTCGACCGAGCGTCGGATCGTGGCTGACTTACGGTCTCGGTACCGAGAACCAAAACCTCCCGGCGTTCGTTGCCATGTGTCCCGGTGGCTATCCGATTCAAGAGTCGCAAAACTGGCAAGCCGGTTTTCTACCCGGCATCTATCAAGGAACCTACGTCGACACCAAGCACACTCGAATCGAACAACTGATTGAGAACATCAAGAACGATCGAGTCGGCAGAACCGAACAGCGACAGCAGCTCGATCTGCTCTCGAAACTGAACCAACGCCACTTAGAAACTCACCAGAACGAAGCGAAGCTCGAAGCTCGCATCCAATCGTTCGAACTGGCATATCGCATGCAGATGGAAGCCAGCGACGCGTTCGATGTCTCGCGCGAGCCGCAGCAAGTTCTCGACATGTACGGCGAAGGCACTCAAGCTCGCCAGATTCTCATCGCGCGGCGATTGGTCGAGCGTGGTGTGCGCTACGTCCAGGTTTGGCACGGCGAAGGACAACCGTGGGACAGCCATGACGACATCGAAGTCAACCACCGACGGCTCGCGAAGCAATGCGATCAGGCGATTGGTGCATTGATCAAGGACTTACGACAGCGCGGTTTGCTTGATGAAACGCTGATCTTGTGGGGTGGTGAGTTCGGACGGACGCCTGTGGTCGAGATGCCGAAGAAGGGTTCCAACCAAGGCAAAATCAACGGCCGCGATCACAACCACTGGGGCTTTACGGTGTGGATGGCGGGTGGCGGTGTGAAGGGCGGACATATTCATGGGGCGACGGACGAGCTCGGCTTCAAGGCCGTCGAAGATCCTGTGCATGTGCATGACTTGCACGCCACGATGTTAAAGCTCATGGGCTTCGATCACGAGAAATTGACGTACCGCTACGCCGGTCGCGACTTCCGCTTGACTGACGTACATGGCACGGTGATCGACGATGTAATCGCGTAAATGTCGATGGCTTGAACTTAGACTGCACGCGTTGAGGTTGCGAAGCAATCTACCTGAGCGGTTTTGGCGCTAGCCACCGGCCTTTCGAACGCCAGCAAACTACTCTGGTAAATACCGGCGGCTAACTCGGGTTCTTCTGTGGAACTGTTGATTCTTCGTGCTGTGTCGAACATTCGGAGTCATCGGCGAACGTCGGTACTTCCAGTTCAAATGGATGACCATTCTGCCATCCTTCACGTCCTGTCTGACGATATCTCTCAAGCCGGCGAATGCAAATTTCAGCGTAGATGGGATCATTGTCCATCGTGAAGCAACGACGCCCAAGTTTTTCAGCAGCAATCAGGGTTGCGCCAGAGTGTGCAAAAAAATCCAACACTGCATCGCCTGAATTCGAACTCGCTTCGATAATCCGTTCAATACATTTCAGCGGCTTCTGTGCGTAACATCCGGACACGTTTTCATCCATGCGATAAAACACTTGCTGAATGTCAACCCAAACATTTCCAGCGCGGATGTTTTCGGACTTGCCGCGCTCTAAATTCTCGGTCTTCTTTCCGTTAACTTCTTTGTAGTAACCGCGAAGGAGTTTTGGGATATCTGTGTATTCGGCATCGACATTGAAAACCGGCGAACCCTTCGTGTAGTACAGCACTTCTTGCCTAACGGCCATCCAGTTTTTCTGGGTGCCATAGCCGCGCTGATTGCGCATGGTAATGAAACTGCGAGACTTATATGGTTCTTCGCGCATCATCACCATGAAGTCAGGAAGCGGTTGAAATCCATCGTTTTGATCCGCGCCAAGCCAAACATAAAGCGACGAATCTTCGGCCAATGCAGTCGTCGTGTTGCGAATCCATTGGCGACACCATTCGACGAATTCTTCGATCGACCGCAGGTCAAACGCGACCAAATTGTATGGTGGATCGTGAATCGCGAGCGTGGCTGAATTATCGCCGACTAACTCGATGATGTCATTGGAGTTGGCGGCATCTTTGCACCCGATTCGGTGCCTGTCTTCAGGGTCATTCCAAATTTCACCGTGTTTTAGGCGGCAAAACGGCAGCAAACGATCGCGGATAGCCGGATCGTTGTCGAGCCGAGGAAGTGGGTTGTTTTTCATGAGTTCGTCCTTGATTCGCTACAAAGCACGATTGTAGCGAGATTTATTTACGCCGATTCACAGCGGGTTAACAACACATGAGAATTTGACTTCGTTTTATCGCCCAGGATCTCGCGGCCCTTGAGCCATTCTTCCAGCGGCGGCGGTTCTTCGAAAGTAGCCATCACGCTCCGCCGTGACGAGCCTTGCAGAGTTGAGTCGGAAGTGTTGTTGGACGTCGTTCCAGGGACAGCGGGCGGCGGGGTAGGCTCATCACGGCGGAGCGTGATGGCTACTTTGCTGTCCGCCGGAGACCTGCGGTCGGTCATTCCGGCGGGGTCGGGGGAACCGCGCCGAGCGCTGTTGAACTTGATGGCGATGGCGGCCAGTACGACGACAGCGGCCAATGCGGCGGCAATGAGCAGAATGGGGCGGGAGAATTGACGAGTCACTGCGTGACTTGGGGTCCGCTCACGGAGAGAGCGGTCTACATGGGGCGCGAGTGTCAATGTTGGAGCGACGTCATGACCGGGTTGCGTCCAGATATCCGGACATACCCCCAAGAGGCATTATCCTGCTTACTCCCCGACAGAGCGAGGTTTGACGAAGAAGCGAAGGCGGTGGCGCGTTTCGGGGAGACGCGGGGATAATGCGTTTATCTGCGCGCACAAACTTCGCATCGCTTGCGTGTAACGCGGGGCACTCAATTGGTCTAAGGTCGTGTTTTGCATTTTTTCTGGACTGCGGTGACTTGTCACCGCTTTGCTCTCCAGTGCGAAGCACTTTTTCAGCATCACCGCAACTTACATTGGATAGCGAATAATTGGCTCCAAGTCGAAAAATACCAAAGCGGCGATGAATCGTCGCACTCCGCGTGAGCCGCGGGGGTTGTTAGTTTAGTCTCAAACGGTGAGGAAGAATTATGACATGACGACAGAATGATTCCAAAGCCTACCCGGGCGGGTCCGTGCCTGTTCGGAAGGAGCG
>CAUJKL010000581.1 GCA_963204995.1 Planctomycetota bacterium
ACATGCGGCGGATCGCCCGTTCCTTCAATTCAGCGTCGTTCGCTTCGATGGCTTGTTCCAAACCAGCCAGCGAAGCCATCGTGCCCGAGATTCGCATGTCGCCCGTTTCGGCATTGTGTTGAAAGGGCACGCCTCGAGCAAACGAACCAGGGAACTGGCCCGTGTAGAACGCGTTCAGGAACTTGCGGTGATCGTAGGCGTTGATGCCGATCGCTTCGGCGTCCTGGTCGTCAAAGGTCCAACCGATGTCATCGTGACAACGCAAGTAGTTGGTCCAAGTCGTGCCCGGCGGCAATTTATGTCGGTGTGAAAGCGAGCGGGTGAGCAGCGTTACTTTACGTGTGGCCAGCGATTCCCAGAGCAAAGCCATGAGAGTCGGGTTGTACGAGACTTGACACTCTTCGGTATCCACGTAGCGAACAACTTCGTCGGGATGGACGATCGCTTCGGATTTGAACAGCAGTCCTGGCGCAGCGATTCGAGCGAGAGCGTTGAAGGCTCGGATCAACGTGTGTGCTTCCGGCTGGTTCTCGCAGCTAGTTCCCATCCTCTTCCAGATGAACGCGACGGCATCTAGCCGCACAATGTCGACGCCCGTATTGGCAATGAACAGTAACTCATCGAGCATCGCGCGAAAGACGGCTGGGTTGCCGTAGTTCAAGTCCCATTGAAAGCTGTTAAACGTCGTCCATATCCAACGCTGCATACCTTCGTGCCAAGTGAAGCTTCCACGACGAACGGTCGGAAAAATGTCGCGGAGAGTTTGCTCATACTGATCGGGCAGCGTGCGATCGGGAAAGAGGTAATAGTAGTCCTGAAACTCACGCAAGCCGGCTTGAGCGTCCTGTGCCCAATGATGATCGTCAGCCGTGTGATTGAAAACGAAATCGAGTACAAGCACGATCCCAGCTTCCCTCAGGTCGTCGGCCAGCGCGCGGAGATCATCGATAGTTCCAATGCGTGGATCAACCGAGCGATAGTTGCTAATCGCATATCCGCCGTCGCTGTCCCCCGGGCGTACGGCGAACAACGGCATCAGGTGTAGGTAAGTTAATCCGAGCTTCTGAAAGTACGGAATCTGCGCCCGCAGCTTGCCGAGATTCTCGCTGAAGAGATCGACGTATAACGCTCCGCCGACCAGTCGCTCGGACTGGAACCACTCCGGCTCGTTGATCCGGTGAGCATCTAGCTCGCGAAGTGTCTGTGGCCGATCAGCCCAGCCTCGGGCCGCTGTTAGCAGTATCTGCTCTAAATGATAGAAGAAATCGTAACGCTGGCCGTACAACGAGTGGAGTAGTTGGAACAAGGTGAGCCAATGCTGCGCAAGCCGCGACTCGAACCGTTCGATCGTTTCCGCAGGCGTTTGCGACCGCTCCCATTCTGCATCGAGCCGTGGCTGCAGGCGGCGGAGGCTGAGTTCCGCCTCGTAGGCGAGAGCTCCTCGCGCCGGGCCGCGATTCTGCCCGTTGTCATTCGATACGATCATTGGGAATGGTGATACGGTCGAGAAAGTTGTAGTAGTTAATGCCTTCAATGATACCTCGCGCGTGCGTGCCTTTTGCAAAGTAGATTCTCGGCAGCTTGCGTAGTTTTTCCAGTTCGGGACTGTAGTTCCCTACAACCACTCCAAGCGTGCGCCCTCTCAACATCCCTTCGTCATTTCCCGAGTCGCCCGCCACCAAAACCTGCTCCGGACTGAAGCCCCATTTGTAGAGCAGATGCCGAATCGACAGCTCGTCTCCACCACGAACCGGAATAATATCGAGAAAAATCTCCAGTGAGAGCACGGCCTTAACGCGAAGTCCCGCTTCGCGAAGTATCCGCTTGATCTTGCCGAGCGTTGGTGCAATCTTTGGATCGATTTTGTAACTGACTTTGAACTGAGACTGCTCTTTGTCGCTCTGTGGAAAGAGGCCCGCGACGTCACCGAGAACCTTTCGTACTTCGTCAGGCTTCCACTGGAACGCAATTTGTTTTTGCCAACTTCGATCGGGCGTCAACTTCTCGCCATAATGAAGCTCCGTGCCGACCGAGGTGCTCAATAAGTCTGGCAACGGCAGGCCGAGTTGATGGATCAACTTGCGAGCATCATCCAGCCTGCGGCCCGTCGCTATTCCAAAGCCGACGTTGTCGCCCTGACTTCGTAAAAGATCCGCGAATTCTGCCAGAGCGGCGTCATCTCCCGTTAGCGTGTTATCCAAGTCGGTAATGATTAGCCGATCGAACCCCGGCATCCGTCGCCGCTTCTTCCCTTCCGCCAGATCAGGCTCCGCAGCTGCCGCAACGATCTCCATCACGTCACGTAAATAGCGATCGGCGTGGCGCTTCCAGGTGTAGTGCTGGCGAGTTCCCGTAATCCCGTTCTCCGACCATTTCGTCCACTGGTCCGGCTCCGTCAGCACTCGCAGTAGCGCCTTTTCGATCGCCTCATCGTCGAGGGGATCGACCAGCAATCCGTTGTGGCAATTGGCGATGATGTCGCAGGGGCCTCCATCGTTGGTGGCCACGAGCGGCAATCCGCAGGCACCGGCTTCTAGCAAAGTCAGCCCGAAAGGTTCCGTGAGTGCCGGGTTTATGAACACGCCGCGAGATTTCGTGGCAAGGCGATACAGCGCGGGAACATCTGTCGAAACGTGCGACTTCGGGTACGCGACCTTTCCATACAAGTTGAACACATCGATCAGTGTCAGGACATTCAACAGGACGTTGCGTTGGCCAGGAGCGAGCTCGCGAAGATCGTCACGAGTTCCCAATAACAACACAAGATTCGCTAGCCGCTGCAACTCGGCCGACTTGCCATACACGCGGACGAGCGCTTCGAGATTCTTTCGATCGTCGGGGCGCGCCAGCGTCAGGATCATGGGCTTGGTCGAATCTTTCAGAAACGGCGTCAAGGCATCGGCAATCGGCGGCAGCGGGTCGCCTTCCGTCGGTGGATAAAACTCGGTGAGATCGACTCCGGGCGGAATGACTTCCATCCGTTCAGGCATATACGCCTCGTAAACTTCGTACTGCTGCTCCACCTCTTGGCTCGTACTGGTCACGATTAATGACGCCGTTTCAATCGCCATTTCTTCGGCTTCGGCCCGCGTCGTAAAGCGATAGGTCTCCTCGAGGTTTTTGGCGTCCGAGTCCAAATCCAACAGTCGCTGCTTCTTGACGCGACCCAAGGAATGGCCGGTGAATACGAACGGCAGGTGTAAGAGTCTTGCGAGTTGTGCTCCTCCATACCCCGCATCCGCATAATGCCCATGAATCAAGTGCGGCAATCCCGTGCGACGAAAGTAGCTGAGCGTCTGGTCGATAAACGCTTCCATATAAGGCCACAACGCTTCCTTGCGCAAATACCGCTTGGGGCCGAACGGAATTCGCACGATCTTGGCATTGTCGGCGATCGGTTCTTCCAATCGGGCGTAGTCAGGGCCCACGCGATCGTCGCAGATCTGCCGCGTCAGTAACTCGACCTGGCTGACCTCCGGATGCCGTCCGAGTTCGGCAGCCAATTCGAGGACATATTTGACTTGGCCACCGGTGTCGGCGTCTCGGCCGAGCTCGGCATCGTGCGCTCGAATCAGTCCATGCAGGCTGATCATGGCAATACGCAGTCCAGAGCCTGATTTGGATTCCGTCATCGACTCACCTCGCAAATGCTAACGTGGTCCGCTGAGATTGACGTCGCGGATACTTCTGAAACTTTTGACGCGATCGGTCGACGAAGTAAAAGGTCGTTCGCGGAGTCGCCATGCGTGCGTTCGATTCCCCTACACTCAACAAACACGATGGGGAAAAACACGATACTCGCGGGGGTGTGGAAGATTACAGGGGCAGCGAACTGTAACGATCGCGTTGTTTGCTTTATTCTAGTGGCATGACAGATTCAAAACGAGGCCCCTCATTAGACTCGCGCGTACTAGCAACGGACTTGGATGGTACGCTGATTCCACTCGACGGTTGCCAACGCAATGTTTCCGATTTGAGATTGCTCGCCGACGAACTTCGTACGCACGAAGTAACACTCGTCTTCGTGACAGGGCGGCATTTTGAATCGGTGCAAGCCGCCATTCGCGAGCATTGCTTACCAACTCCGGATTGGATTATCTGCGACGTGGGAACGACGATCTACCAAAGTCGGGGCCACGGAGATTTCGCGCGCTCGCAAGTTTATGGCGATCATCTAGCCGCCGTTACCACGGCGCTTTCCGTTGACGATTTGAGATCACAACTCGCCGTCATCGATCGACTCCGTCCGCAAGAATCCGAAAAACAAGGGCCTTTCAAGTTGAGCTATTATGCGAATGCAAATGAACTCGACGAATTGCACGCAGATATCAACCGGTTGCTTATCGGCTGCGACGCTCCTTATTCGGTGATTCAAAGCGTCGACCCATTCAACGGCGAAGGGCTCATTGATTTCTTGCCGCGCGGTGTCTCGAAAGCCTACGCCTTGCAATGGTGGAGTCGCCACGAAGGGATTTCGCAAAATGAGATCGTCTTCGCGGGAGATTCAGGTAACGATCTGGCTGCGTTCACGGCCGGATACCGCACGATCGTCGTCGGAAACGCAGAACGTTCGCTCCGCAAACGCGTACGGGATGCCCATCGTGAAGCCGGTTGGCGCGATCGGCTTCTTTTGGCTGATGATCCAGCCACAAGCGGCGTGCTTGCCGGTTGTAGGAAGTTTCACCTATTCGATCCGTCACCGAGCTGCTAGCAACAAAAAACGGGAACGTCAAATCGGCGTTCCCGTTCAATTGGTATCAATCTGCAAACTAGGTGCTCACTCGCGTGGGCGAACGGCACCAGTCAGTCCGCTGTAGTCGACGCGATCCGAGCTGTGCCACAGGGGCATACCCAGAGCGACTCGCTGCCGGAGGATTTCGATCTTTTCGTCCGAACCGGCCGGAGCATCTGTCGCCTCGAAATCGGATTTCTCTTCCGGGGCGAAATCTTCGTCGTGGCCATACTTTAGAATCGCTTCGAACACATTGTTGACGTTGTGCATCTGAACTCACTCCTGTGATTTCTAAATAGTCTTATCTCGTTCGGCGTTTGCGAACGCCGATTACAGTATTTTTCTCAGTGAGCAACTCGTATTCGTAATTAGGCGGGACGTCTTATAACTCGGACCAAGGTGCGATGACTGGTCGCTCCTGTTGGCATATTGAATACGGTTTCCATTGCGAATGTCTTGTAATTATTCCCGTATGACTCACAATGTCAAGCAAATTTTCCTAGCCTTTTCCTTGGTTATTGAGTCATTGGATGTCCTGGTTTCAAGCCTCACTCGAACTATCCCCGCGACCTCGTGGGTTCCATCTAATCACATCACAAGTCGTCGATGCCTTGCCGGAGTTGCGGAAAGTCAAGCTGGGCTTGCTGCACGTCTTCATCCAGCACACGTCGGCCTCGTTGACGATTAACGAGAACGCCGATCCTGACGTTCCCGTCGACCTGGAGATGTCGGTCAACAAGATCGTTCCCGAAAGCTTTCCCTATGTGCATACCTTGGAGGGCCCCGACGATATGCCGGCCCACATCAAGGCTTCGATGTTCGGCAGTTCGGTATCAGTGCCAGTTCGAGACGGTCGATTACTGCTTGGCACGTGGCAAGGCATCTACCTGTGCGAACACCGTAATCGCGGTGGTTCTCGCCGAATCGTCGTTACGCTCCACGGTGAATTCTGAAGCCTGTCAAAGTATGACAGACGAAGGAGCACTGAGTTCACTCGCCTTCGATGTATTTCAGCTGGATCGCGGTATTGGGCAACTTTTCCTTGAGCTTTTCGACGCCTGCCGTGGTGACCGCCGTCCGCGTGACTTTCAGATCCTTCAGCGACGTGAGCCCTTCCAGAAACGGCAAGCCAGCATCGGAGACCGCCGTCGAGCCAATGTGGAGAAACGTGAGCTTTTTCATCTCTTGGAAATACTGAAGGCCCGCGTCCGACAGTTGCGTGTTGTCGACATTCAGCCACTCCAGGTTGGTCAGCCCTGCGAGCGGTTCCATTCCTGCATCCGTCAGCGCATCCCGCCAGAGATTCAATCGCTTCAGCGAAGTGAGGCCCGACAGATGTTTCATCCCATCATCAAAGATCTGACTGTTTTCACTGAGGTCGAGATCTTCCAGCGTTGTCAACGCGCCAACGTGCTCCAAACCAGCACTGGTCACCTGTGTCTGTGAGATGCGGAGCTTCTTCAACTTTGGAAACTGTTTTAATAGCGGTAACGCTTCATCACCAACCAAAGTCTTTGCCAAGTTAAGTTCTTCCAAAGCTTTCAATCCGGATAGCTCGGCCAGTCCGTCTTCGCTGACCCACAAAAAGTCGAGCGAGAGGGCATTGAGATTGGTAAGGCAAGCAATCGCCTGCATGCCGTCATCATCGACGGTGGTCGCGCCGGTGCTCCCGGACAATCGCAGCGCACCCAAGTTCTCCAAGCCGGTGAGATGTGCCATGCCTTCGTTCGAGACTCCGCAACCGCGCAGCTCCAAATTGCGTAGGGACTTCAATTGCCCGACGAGTTCGAGCCCGGCGTCGCTGATCGAAGTGTTATTCAGCAGCAGCGAATGGAGTTGTTTTAACCCAGTGAGTTGCTGGAGCGCCTCGTCCCCAATGGCCGCACCACGGAAATCGACCTTGTTCACGAACCCGTTGCCGTCGAGCTTCACGTTCGTGGCAATTTGCTTCAGCCGGTCGACGACATCTGTCGCGTCGCCCTGAGGCGAAGGAACCGCTGCGACGGCTTCACTTCCTGCGGGAGGGGGCGAATTGTTGACGCTAGGCGACGGACTTCCGTGGCAACCAGCACCCGCGATCGAGATAGCCAAAAGAGAAGCGTATCGTAAACAGGTCCGCATAGCGGTATTCCTTATGGGCGTAGGTGGCATGATCGTGACAGGGGATTGCGGGCAGATCCGTCTCTCGCTGCCGAACAACTTCGGCTGTTTAGCAGTCTATCAAGTCAGTATCGCGTTGAAACCGGTACACGCATGTTCGCCGTTCACTTACAATGCGGCAACTCGTCTAGCCCCAGAACCAGCATGGCATCGATCGACCCTACGAAAGCCCGTGAATTCGCCAAGGAAATCGTGGCGAAGCTGCGCGAGAAGGGCTTTCAGGCTTTGTGGGCCGGCGGGTGCGTTCGCGATCAGCTGCTGGGTTGCGAGCCGAAGGATTTTGATGTTGCGACGAGTGCCACGCCCGTCCAAATTCGCGAAGTATTCGGAAAGCGTCGGACACTGCCAATCGGTGCCGCATTCGGCGTCATTACGGTTTTGGGTCCACGAGCCGCCGGACAAATCGAAGTCGCGACGTTTCGCCGCGATGCGACCTACAGCGACGGCAGACATCCGGATAGCGTGGCCTTCAGCAACGCGGAAGAAGATGCCCGCCGCCGCGACTTCACGATCAATGGGCTGTTCTACGATCCGCTATCGGAGGAAGTGATCGATTACGTCGGCGGGAGAGAAGATCTCCAGCAGCGTGTCGTGCGAGCCATCGGGAATCCCGAGGAGCGTTTGTCCGAGGACAAGTTACGGATGGTGCGCGCCGTTCGATTCGCGACGACGCTGGGCTTCGACCTCGACAATGAAACGATGCACGCCGTTCAACGTCACGCCAGCGAGTTGTCAGTCGTTAGCGTCGAACGGATCACCGCCGAGCTGCGACGACTGCTCCTGCATAGCCATCGAAGACGCGGCGTCGAGTTGTTGCGCGAATCCGGACTGCTCACGCAAATACTTCCCGAGCTGATTTGCGATGAAAACACTTGGCGACAGACACTCGACACCTTAGAGGCGGTTGTCGAACCCTCCGTTGCCGTGGTGATGGCGTTGCTCTTGCGAAGCTTGCACGGTGAAGTTACGGGCCAGGATTCAGCGGAACAGATCGGTCGGCGTTGGAAGCTCTCGAATGACGAATTGGACGGCGTGCGGCTTTGTCTGAAGCACGAGGCCACCATTCGAAACGCAACCACGATCGAATGGCCAGTCCTGCAACGCGTGTTGATCGTTCCACGCATCGAGGAGTTGCTGAGTTATTGCGAAGCGGTGGCTCAGGTCGTCGACGGAACATGCCACGCCATTCGGTTCTGTCGCGAAACAATCGCGCGTCCGCAAGAGGCATGGAACCCTGCTCCGCTCATTACTGGCGACGACTTGCGGCATTTGGGCATCCCGGCGGGTCCGGCTTATCGCCAGCTCCTTAATGCTGTCCGGGACGCGCAATTGAACGGCGAGCTAACGAATCGCGAGTCCGCACTCACGTTCGCCCAGGCGCGTTGGAAAGCCGGACTCGCTGAATTGTAACGTGCCGTCCGCTGGCAACTCGCGCGCGGACGATGTTGTGTCGGATGGACAATATCGCCACTGGCACCTAGGATCTTTCGCAGCCATCCGGACGATGTGCATCATCGCCACTTCCTATTTACAGAGGGGATCGACAGGAAACTATCATGGGTGAGTTAGCAGTAGAGTTGGTCATTCGCTGGATGCATATCTTCGGCGCGATCATGTTGGTTGGCAGCACGATCTTCATGCGTGTTGCTTATCTTCCAGCCAAGGAACTTTCCAACTTCGAACCGAAGCCCGAATTCGCGGAATGGCTGCGAGTTGCGTGGTCGAGGATGGTGATGCTGTCGAGCGCGCAGCTTCTCATCAGCGGATTGGTTAGCTTCGTGTTGCTTGTGAAAAACTATGAAATCAGCAAGGAAGCGTTTCCCGGCAGCATGTATCACATGATCTTCGGCATCAAGTTCCTGCTCGCCCTGGTCGTCTTCTTTCTGGCCGCCGGTCTGTCGGGCCGCAGCGGCTTGGCTCAGAAGCTGAAGCAGCGCGAAAAGTTCTGGTTAACCGTCAACATGGTGCTGGCCATTGCGGTGGTTTGCATCGGCGGATTGATGCGGTCGGCCGACCGATCGGAGAAATCGACAAGTTCGTTACCACCACCGCCCGTAAGTGTCGCGAACCTGGCTGCGGAGACTTCCACTTTCGACGAACGGTGAATAGGCTGGAGCGGTAACGGCAGTACCACTTCTCGTGAACGTCGGAAGGCAGTCATGGACAAAAAGAGCAAGAAACGAATCGACGTCTGCAATCAAAAGCTCCAGACGCTACGGCAGCAACTCGCCGGAGCAAAAGCTCAAGACGACGAACCGGGTGAAGTTAATCGTCTCGAAGCAGAGATCGCATCGCTCGAAGCCGAAGTTCAGAAGTTGAAAGCTTCCTAGCAACGGTGCCGAATTACTACATGGCTCGGTCTTCCTCCTGCGGCGAATCCGTGGCTACTGAAAGCCCAGCCACGGAAGCGATTTCAAGACTGTGCCCTACGCCTCGCTTGGCGGCTCGCAACTGGGACAATTCAGTTTGTAGTTGGCGAAACGCCAGCACCTCGCGATTGCAAAACTACCGTCGTCCGATCTAGCGAAGTGTTTCTCGCAGCTTCTGCATGTGCCGACGAAATACTTCGGAATCGAAGTCGATCGTCGTTGCCAGCGTCGTTGGCAGCACGATGGCGAGTGGCGTGAGTTGTCGCGATGGATCGATCGATGAAAGGGGAGCGCATGAATGCATGAGGCCGTTGGGGAGATCGAGACGGAGACTGAGTGCGAGCGATTCTAGTGCCTCGTTGATCGCTTTGCCACGGGCACTGTCGGTCGAGGCATCGCAAGACAGAACCCGTAGCGCCCAGGCGATCTGTCGCGCCGAATCGTAATCGTGTTGCTCGGCGCTGGCGATGACGATCAACACGTTGGTCGCGTCGGCCACGGCCCGGTCGTCGAACAGTTTGGCAGATACCGGCGCGACGACTTCCGCAGTTAACCATGCGGTCAACTCCGAACAGGTTGCATTTACTCGAGAAGGCGAACCGAACGGCGAACGCTCCAGTTCGGACCGCAACGCGATTAACTTCGTTTGGAACTCAGCAAACTTCTTGTCGTAGCTGCCTCGGTCACTTGAAACGTGGCGAATGGCGAGACGAACGAGTGCCGTGGGCCAAGTGGAAATCATCGGCCTGCCGGGGATCGAACCGATGCGCTGTTCCTGCCGCCGACTGGGTGTTGTCAGCTCATGATGACACGCGCGACAGTCGAAACTAGCTAACTCGGGCCAAGCCTGCTTCTCTGGTTGATCGCCAGCCGACAAGTCTCGCAGCAGTTCAATCGTTTCTCGCAAGGCGACCACACCGCCAAGCACGACGGCCGCACTGCGATGATGGTGGCGGAGGATCAGTTCTTTCGAGTTCCCTGCTGCCAGCTTCAAATACTTGTGATTCTCGTCTACGAATTCCTGGAAGTTTGTGAACGGCGGGTCTTCGCCTTCCGTTCGTTTTGCTCGCGCATCGGCAATCTTTTCGTCGAGGTATCGCCAGTGACGCGGCATCTGCTGGGCATAGGATTCGATCTCGATACCAGGCAGCGGCGGATGGCCGGCGGCGTACATCTCGTGAGTAATTGTCTTGCCTTCGGCGGTGTTGCCGATGTGACAGCTGAAACATTGCTCGGCGCGGACGACAGGATTGCGGACATCGATCATGCCGAGTGCGTCCTTTTCAGCCACCGGCTTCTTCCGCCAATCGGCTCGACTATGAGGCACGTCCCAATGCTCGCTCGCGCCGTGGCACGACTCGCAAGCCACTCCACGCTGATAGGTTGGGGGGCGATCCACGCCTTTCAACCAATTGGCGTGACAACTCAGGCATTGTTGGGCTTGCGAGATATCTGCGATGTGTAGTTTATCGCAAATCTGTTTGCTCAATGTGCTGACTGCCGGATCAATCAACCGGTAGGCCTGGGAATGAATATCGCTCGTCCATATCTTGGATTCGTTCAACAGCACGAAATCCGTGACCCGATTGTCGATGTCTGCTTGAGTCGGGGCTTGATGGCAGCGCTCGCAGCGATCAACGCCGAGAAACGTTCCCGCAGCACGCGGGACAATCGCAGCAGGGTTCAACTCTGCCTCTTGGCCAGCGACAGCGCCTGTGAAGGCCGGTAGCAACAAAGGAACTGTGAGTATCGCCGTACAAAGCAGTCTGGAGAAACCACGAAGGATTCGTGTGCCACTGGCTCTGCCAGTGCTCCATCTACTTCGAGGGACAAACGAGGCACTGGCAGAGCCAGTGGCACACCATTCGATGAATAAGCGGCAACAAGTTACTGAAATCGGCAGCGAGGGGGGCCGAAAACGCATGTCAGTTCCCCCTTCGCTGTTGAAGCTGTTGCATCAGATCCGAAAGCGATCGATGAACTTGATCGCGAGTGACGTTGCCGTTGCCTGATTCGAACAATCGTTTTGGGCTGTCATGACCTGCGGGAAATGCCAATTGCTCACGCAGGCGAGTGATTGCTGCCGTTACTTCGGATGAACTAACGGCTCCAGCATCGATTTGTGATTGTTCCGTGGCGACTAATGCTAAGTACTGTTGAGTCGCGTCGTCCCAGTTGGCTGGTTCGACCGTCGCTTTGTCGATGGATGGGGCGGTCAGCCGTACTGCTCTGGCGGCCTCGCCGACGAGTGTGGGATCGGGTCGGTAGCTGCGTTGCATTTCGTCGGATAACGATTGAAGACTATCGCCCGAAGATTCTTTCATGCGGCTGAAGTACCAGCTTCCCCAAGCCGGCATTCCCAGCGGCGCGCTGCTTGTTGCAGTCGTCTGCCGCCAGCTGGGATGGACCAAGTCGTGATGACAGGCGTAGCAATCGTACTCCGCGAACTCCGGCCAGATGGCGTCTGCATCTTCGTTAGCCGCGCGATCTGCTCGCCACTTCAACAACTCGACCGCAGCCTTGCCACATGCGACTTGCCCCGCCTGCCATAGCATAAGTTCGAGTTGCGGGTTCGCGCGTCTCTCGTCTTCATCGCGCCAGTGTTTGGGCAGCATGGCGTAGTACGCTGTCAGCTCGAACTTGAGCGCCGGATGCCCGGCCGCGACCAAGTCGTGATTGACTTCTCGCCCCTTGGAACCAACGTGGCACGCGGCACATGTCTCGGCGCGAGTCGTAATCTCCAACGTATTAACGAACCCCAACTTGGCGGCTTCTCCGGTCTGCTTCAAGCGCGACCACGATTCGGTGACGTGAGGACCGACCCATTGCTCGGCGGGTCCGTGACATATCTCACAGCTGACGCTGTCGCGAGTGAAGTAAGTCTCGCCGCGCTGCGACGGAGCGGGCTGTGGATTGTGGCAGCCGAAGCAATTCGCCAGCCGCGTGGCGCGAGCTGCATCGTCGTCGGACGAGCGCGCGAGTCGTGCCAAGATGGCTTTCGACAGTTCGTTCTGAAGCGTGAGATAACTGCGTGAATGCGGATCTTTGTCGAGCCAATGGACATACTCGTTGCGACGACTGAGCGGAAATCGTGGATCGGGATCGATGCCGCCGTGACAAGCTGATGCCGCACACGAGCGAGCACCAAGGAACATTTGCGGTTGGCTTGTCGCTAACAAACCGTGTGCGCTGTCGATTGTGAAGGCTTGTTGCTCAACGGGCTCTACGGCAAGGGCACTTTGACTCACGCAATTGACGCCGAACAGAGCGATCGAGGCGACTGCGAGTACGGCGGTTACAACAGATCCGCAAGCCCGGAGGGCTGACACAGCCCATGCCGGGTGCCGTAAGGCCCCGGTCGCGAAGTTCAAATCCAACCGAAGCCCCGATAGGGGCGACACAGCGCAGAGCCCAGGCGTTGTGTCGCCCCTATCGGGGC
>CAUJKL010000582.1 GCA_963204995.1 Planctomycetota bacterium
CGCGCCGGCGGCTTCATCCAGCGTCGAGACGACGGGGACATCGCCGCCTACGGCGAGCAGATCTTGCGTCGTCTTGCCGGCTTGCGTGCCATCGAGCAGCGCGACAACCTCGTCGCGACGATAACGAATGATGCAACTGGCCGTCTTGGCAGTGTGCGGGTTGGTGTGACCTTCGGTCAGAATAACGAGCTTTCGGCTCATGGAAAGGTTCTCAACTTCTATCAGGACAGTTGTTTTCGGAAACGGGTAATACTGAGCATCAGAATCACCCAGCAACAGATCGTCAATCCAACGACCCATGGTAACAAGTCGAACAAGTTGGCTCCGCGTAGCACGATACCACGCAAGATCTCGATAAAGTAAGTGGCTGGCAGCAGGAATGTCGCTTCGTAGATCGGCGAAGGCATCTCGGCTCGCGGGAAGGCAAACCCGGATAGCAGCACCGACGGCAGCATAATCATAAAGGCAAACTGCATCGCCTCGACCTGCGTTTTAGCCAAGGTGGAAACCAGCAGGCCGAGACCAAGTGCGCTGACGAGGAACAGCATCGAGAGGCCCAGCAGCAACGCCAAGCTGCCTTGAATCGGGACTCCAAAGGCGTACACCATCACCGTCAGTACAACCAACGTCTCGACAAATCCCACCAAAGCATACGGCACGAGCTTTCCTAGTAGCAGACCCGATCGCCCCACGGGGGTCACAAACAACTGTTCGAGCGTGCCAAGTTCTCGCTCGCCGACGATCGCGAAAGACGTCAGAAAGAGTGTCACGAGTTGCAGGATAATACCGACCAACCCCGGCACGAAAAAGTGCGCGCTCTCCAGTTCCGGGTTGTAGAGCAAGCGAGGTCGCACTTCGATCGGCAACGCGGCGCGACCCAGTGTGTCGCGCGAGGGCGCTGATCCCGATATTTCTGCTTTCGGGCGTGCGATCGCGACGGACAGATTCATGCCGAGGAGGCTTGCCGCATTCAACGCAGTTGTCGCGACCTGCGAATCGCTGCCGTCGATCAGCACTTGGACTTGGACTTGTTCGCCTTGCAGAAGCCGTTCCGAATAATAAGGTGGAATGATCACGCCAACTCGTGCTCGCCCCGACGTCAAGAAGCCTTGAAACGCATCACGGTCGTGCGCGTGTTCGACGATATGGAACTGACGTGTGTTGACGAACGCTTCGATTAACTCGCGACTCGCTCGGCGGCCATCCAAGTCGAGTACGACCGTCGGAATGTGTTCGACTTGCGTATCGAGTGCGACGCCAAAGATAATGGTTTGCATCACGGGCACGACCAACATGAAGAATAAGGTCGATCGTTGACGCCGAATATGGAAGAACTCCTTTATCAGGATCGCGAATAGCCCGTCGAATGTCCGCCAGGGGGAACGCTTGGTAGTCGCGTGTTTGGGCGTCGGATGTTGAGGCTCAGGCGGCGTTATCACAGCGGCGACCAGATCCTTTTCCGCCGCTTTCGTCAAGGTCACAAAGACGTCTTCCAACGATGGCCCGACTTCACGAATCGCATCTTCGCCAGCAGCGATGTTCGCGGCTTCGAGGATTTTCAGTACGGGCGTTTCATCGGACACGAGCAAATGGATCGTTTCGCCAAAGAGGGTCGCATCTTGCACCGCGTCGAGCGCTCGCAAGGGAGCCAGCTTTTCGGCGGGCGATGCGATTCGCAGCTCGTACCGTGACGTACCCGGTCGATTCACGCTCGGCAATTGCTTGAGTTCATCCGGCTTACCCAACACCAGCAATTTGGCGAGATAGATGTAACCGACAACATTGCACCGCTCGGCCTCGTCCATGTAGTGCGTTGTCACGAACAAGGTGACACCTCGCGCCGACAGCTCGAAGAGCAAATCCCACAGTTGGCGACGTGCGACGGGGTCGATCCCGGCGGTTGGCTCGTCGAGAAAGATCACCTCCGGCTCATGAATCAACGCACACGCCAGCGCCAGCCGCTGTTTCCAACCGCCCGACAAAGTGCCTGCCAGCTGATCGATGCGATCTCCCAGCGAAGTCAGCTCCAACACGGCTTCGCGCCGCTTTGCCAATTGCTCGCCTTCGAGCCCATAGACGCGGCCATAGAAGTTCAGGTTCTCACGAACCGACAGGTCGTTGTACAAACTGAACTTTTGCGACATGTAGCCGATGCGGCGCTTGATGGCTTCCGAGTCCGTGCGAATATCGTGACCCAGCACGGAAGCATCGCCAGCCGACGGCGGAAGCACACCGCACAACATGCGGATGATCGTCGATTTGCCGCTGCCGTTGGGGCCGAGCAGTCCGAAGATCGCGCCTCGCTCGACCTCGAACGAAACACCTTCGACCGCCGTCAGGGCACCGAACTGGCGCGAAAGGCCTTGGACTGAGATTGTGTTGGACACCGATGATTTACTCCAACCAGACATCGGCGGCCATGCCGGGTCGAAGCTTGTCGAGCCCATTCAACAGCGTGACTTTGATGCGAAACACTTGCTTCGACCGCTCTTCGGGGGTTTGAATGTTGCGCGGAGTGAACTCGGCTTGCCGCGAAATGAAGGTCACCTTTCCCCGAAACGACTCGCTCGTGAAGCTGTCCGTGGTGATGCGCACCTCTTGATCGATGGCGATGTTCAGCCGGCTCTCTGGCACATACGCTCGCACCCACAACGTCCGCGTGTCCATCAGCGACACGACGGGAGTGCCCATCCCTACCATGTCGCCCGGTTGCAATTCCATCGCTTCCACGACTCCATCGACCGAAGCGCGGATCTGCAACTCGTTCAGCTGAACTTCGATGCCAGCCAAAGCCGCTTGAGCCGCAGCGACTGCTGCTTCCGCTTGCGAGATGTCTTCGGGTCGATTGCCCGCCTTGAACAATTTCAAGGCTTCTTCGGCTTCTTTTAATTCGGCCCCAGCCGCAGTGATCTCTTCGGCGCGCGTTCCTTCTTCGAGCAGCCGCAGTTCTTCCTCGCGAACGCGTTGGTTCTGTTCGGTGACTTTTACTTCTTCCGTCGAACGGTCGACTTCGTCTCGCGAGACGGAACCGGTTTCCTGATTGAACAAATCGATGAGACGAGCGTAAGTCAGTTTCGCTCGCTCGACTTGCGCGATCGCCAGATCGCGGCGAGCGCGAGCCGCATTGATTTCCTCCACTCGCGGTCCGTCGACGAGCATCTTGTGCTTCGCCGTCAATCGCTCGACCCGAGCTTGGGCTTGGGCAATCTCTTCCGTGCGAAAACCGTTCTTCATTCTTGCTAGTTCGGCTTCGCTGGCGGCGACTTGAGCGGCGGCTTCGGCCTTTTTGGCGAGCAGGTCGAATTCTTCGAGTTCGAGCAATAAAGTCCCGGCTGTCACGGTCTGGCCCTCCTGGCAATGAACAGCCTTCACCCGCCCGCCAACTCGCGATCCCAGCCGGATCTCGTCCGCTTCGACATAGCCGGATACTTTTAACGGCTCGACTCGCATTTGGCTGTAAACCAACAAGCCCAACAGCAAGGCAATCGCGACGAAGCCAATGGCAATCCGTTGAATCATTCAGTACTTTCTCGAAGAATTAGCGGCGAGGACGCGTCGGTATTATCAAGGCGACACCGTGATGCGTCAAATCCTAAGCGCCCCCATCGAATACTCTTCGCTCGTAAACTATTCTGCTATAACCAAGGGCGTTGCCACGCTTTGTTGTTAGAAAGCGTGTAACAACAACTTCCTTGTTTAACGGCAAGCCGAAGGCGACGGTTTTCCGGTATGGTGGGAGCGGTCGCCTTCGGCTTGCCGTTAAACGAGAAACTCCCAGCCCTCTAACTCGCCGCGACCAACTCAGGAAGAAAGCTCGATGCAAATTGGAAAAAACAAAGTCGTCCAGATCCACTACACATTGACCGACGACGACGGAGAAGTCATCGATTCGTCCGAAGGCGGCGAGCCGTTGGAGTATCTTCATGGGGCTGGTGGCATTATTCCCGGACTGGAAGAAGCTCTGGAAGGCAAATCGACCGGCGACCACATCCAGGTCCACGTCGAACCCGAAGATGGCTATGGCGACCAGGACGATGACCTGCTGCACGAAGTCGAACGAAGTCAGTTCGATGCCGTCGACGAATTAGAACTCGGCATGCAATTCCAGGTCGATACGGACGATGGGCCGATGGTCGTGACGGTCGTCGAGATCACGGACGAGACAGTGACCGTCGATGGCAATCATGAATTGGCCGGTGTGGCGTTGAACTTCGATGTTACCGTCGGTGAGATTCGGAATGCCACGAAAGAAGAGATCGATCACGGACACGCTCACGGCGAAGGATGCCACGAGCATTAAACGCGAAGGGCTCGCACGATGATTCGGCGAGGGACGGCATTCAAGCGAGTTTGTATCGGGCTACTCCTAGCCTTGTTCTTCTCCATTGCTGATGCCTGGGTCGCTCGTGCGCAGGATGCCCAAGTCGCTCGCAACTATCGCAAAGCGGTTCTGATCCGTTTCGAAGGCCCCATCACGCCGCTGCTCGAACATTTCATCTACCGCAAGCTGGATGTTGCCAAAGAGAAAGGCGCGGATCTCGTCATCATCGAGATCGACAGCCCGGGTGGATACGTCGATTCGAGTTTGAATCTGGCCGACCGCTTTCTCAAATTGGATTGGGCTCACACGGTGGCCTATGTGCCGCGTGAGGCATTGAGCGGTGCCGCGATCGCGGCGCTCGGTTGTGACGACATTGTGATGGCTCCCGAAGCACACCTCGGAGACGCGGGGCCGATCTTTCAAGGTGAAGATGCTTTATTTCGTCATGCTCCCGAAAAGATTCGCAGCGAGTTGGCGTTACGCGTGCGGGATCTGGCCGAAGCCACGGGACGCCCGCCTGCGTTGGCCGAAGCGATGGTCGATATGGACTTGGTCGTGTATCGCGTTCGCAACAAGAACAGCGGTGTCGAGACGTTCCTTTCCGATCACGACATCGCATCGTCCGACGCTCCCGATGACTGGGAGAAACTGCAGCCCGTGCAAGAATCGCGCGAAAAACATTTTCTCACGGTGACAGGTCGCCGCGCCGTCGAGTTGGGATTGGCGGAAGGTACGGCGGCAAATCGTGAAGAACTGAAGCAGCGATATGGGATCAAAGACGAGTTGGTTGTCTTGGCACCCACAGGCGTTGACACAGCCATCACGATCCTGAATGTGCCTTTCATCACGGGCTTGTTATTGGTGGTGGGATTGATTGCGTTGTATGTTGAATTCAGTGCGCCAGGGATCGGTGCTGGTGGCATCATCGCGGCGATGTGTTTCGCACTGTTTTTCTGGAGCAAGTTTTTAGGTGGCACAGCCGCGTGGCTGGAGGTGGTGCTGTTCTTGCTGGGGGTGGCATTCTTATTGATCGAGATCTTCGTCACGCCGGGTTTTGGCTTCGCAGGTATAACCGGGATGTTGTTGATTGTTGTCTCGCTGATTATGGCGGGACAGGATTTCGTCATCCCCAAGACAACGCGGGAACTGAACGCCACCTTGCAAGGAGTATTGGTGATCGTGGGCGCGGGCTTCGCCTTTCTGATTGGGGCGTTTGGCGTGAGTCATTACTTCGGCACGGTTCCAGTCATCGGTTGGTTGAAGCTCGATTTGCCGAAGCCCAGTAGCGACGAGCTTGATGAGCAAGGCAAGCCGAAGCCTGCTGCTGAACCTAACCGATTCCCCGTTGGAGTCGGCGACTGGGGTATCGCCGAGTCGCCACTGCGTCCCGCGGGGAAAGCGATCTTTGGGGACGCGTATCTCGATGTCGTTGCCGACGGCTCGTTCGTCGACAAGGGAAAGCAAGTGCGCGTGATCCAGATCAGCGGCAATCGAATTGTCGTCCGCGAGATCGAAGATGCGGGTTCGGGGCGAGCCTCATGAGCGCGCGCCTGCTTCTCGAGATTGCATTGCGCGTGTTCGGAATCTGGTTTGTCTTCCATTCGGTAAACAGCTTGATGTCAGCGGCATCGGTCTATTTGAACAGTCAATTGGCTGCTCAAATACCGGATCTGCCGTATCTAGTTGCAGCACTCTTGGCGACGTTCATCGTGCAGATTCTGCTTGGCTGCGCACTTATCTGCTGGGCACCCAACATAGCTATTCGGTTTTACCCTCCGGGCTCGGAAAGTGAAGAGTTGCGAATATCCGTGGGGCCGGGCGACGTCTATCGCACTGCATGTTTCGTGCTCGGAGCGTATCTGCTTGTCCAAGCAGCCGAATCGGCGGGGCAGTTCGTGATTCGCGGTTTGCAGGATGGTGGTACGAGGGACCAATTGGTTCGCTCCGCGCTCTCGGCAGCGGTCTCTTTTGCAAGCGGTCTTCTCCTTGTTTTCGGCTCGCGTAAGATCGCCGACCTCGTGTCGAATTTGCGTTACGATCCGGAAACAATTCCCGACCAAAAAGTCAGCATCGCGATGCTGCTTGTTGTACTCGCCTTAGTTGCCGTTGTACTGGGTGTGTTGCGGCTGATCGCCGGTGGTAACTGATATAGCTCGGCGCAGGTCTCCTGACCTCACCGAAACCCCCGACCGAAGGTCTCCAGAATCGTTGACCGTTGCGTTGCTCAGAGAGATCTGCGGTCGAGAGATGTGCGAGATCGGGAGACTTGCGCACAGCTCACGATGTTTTTTGTTTTTGGCTTGACTTCACCGTCATAATTGTATTATTGTATTAATACACAGTGAGTCATCCGGAAACCCGACATGCAACTTCACGTTTCTCCCAGCGACGGCGTTCCCATCTATCAACAGGTTGTGAACCAGATTAAATACCTGGTCGCTTCCGGGCGGTTGAAGCAGGGAGAGCAATTGCTCCCAGTACGCAAGTTGGCCGAGCAATTGATCGTCAATCCAAATACCGTCGCGCGAGCCTATCGCGAACTGGAGGCCGAAGGCGTTGTCGAGTCGCGACGCGGATCGGGGGTGTTCGTTTCGGAAGGTGTCTCGCCGCTGGCCAAGCGCGAGCAGAACAAGATTCTGAACGATCGAATCGATCTGTTGCTGGCCGAAGCCGCACACATGAACGTCGACTTGGAAGCCGTGATCAAGCTGGTCCGTCAACGCAGTCAGCAGATGAGGTGAATCATGACAAGCAAAAATAATGTCGTTGAAATCCGTTGGCTAACTCGGCGATTCTGGCGAAAGACCGCCTTGGCCGACATCACCTTGGACATTCCGCGAGGAGTCGTGTTTGGGCTGGTCGGCGAGAACGGTGCCGGCAAGACGACGCTGATCAAGCACCTGCTCGGCTTGCTCAAGGCTCAAGAGGGAACGGTTTCGGTCTTCGGGATGAATCCCGTCGACAATCCGGTCAACGTTCTCGGTCGGATCGGTTACTTGTCCGAGAGCCGCGAGATGCCCGATTGGATGCGAGTCAACCAGTTCATGAGCTACTCACAGGCGTTTTATCCGCAATGGGACACCAAGTTCGCCGAAGAGCTACGCGAAATGTTCGAGTTGGCAAAAGATCAGCGCATCAAATCGCTGTCTCGCGGACAACGAGCGCGCGTCGGATTGCTGGTGGCTCTGGCTCATCGCCCGGACTTTCTAGTGCTCGACGAACCGTCTTCCGGCCTCGATCCGATCGTCCGTCGCGACATTCTGTCCGCGATTATCCGCACGGTCGCCGACGAAGGGCGCACAATTCTCTTCTCGTCGCACTTGCTGGATGAAGTCGAGCGCGTGGCCGATCAAGTGGCGATGTTGCACCTCGGGCGACTGGTGATGAGTGCTCCGCTCGATCAGATTCTCGACGAACATCACTTGCTCACGCTTCTATTTCCCGACACCCTCACGTTCGCGCCGACGTTGCCGGGCGGTTTGGGTTGGAGCGGTGAAGGCCGCGAATGGACATGTGTCTGTAACGGCGAGTTGGAGCGATTGCGATCTGCGGCCACGAAGGCCGGTGCTTCGATCGTCGAACAGCGACGGCCATCGCTCGAAGACGTCTTCCTGGCCCGTGCCAGATCCGCACCATCGCAGCCAGCGGAGGCACGATCATGAAATCCATTCCACTCGCGTTGACCTGGGAGTTCTGGCGACAATTGGGATTCGCGTTCTTTGCAGTTGTTGGGATTCTTTCAGGGCTGATGGTCGTTCTGTACGGCGGACTCCGCGCGGATCGACTTTACGATTATGACGCGGCGACGTTCACGAGCTTGCACATGTTTTGTTTCGTCTTTGTCGTCGTCGGTTTAGCCGCAGCGATTTGCCACTCGACAAGTTCTCCGCAGTATCGGTTCGCTCTGCCCGTCTCAATGCGAGTATCGATTCTCGTTCCAATGGTGAATGGAGCGTTCGCAATGACGATCGGATATCTCGCCATCTCGCTGTTTGTGAATTGGCGATTCAATGCCCAATGGAGCCTTTTGAAGCCAGCAATCCTCGCCGTCTGTATGGTTTCCGTGTGCCAAGCGGTTGGCTGGATAATTGGGGCGTCATCGACTCTTCGCAGCGCGATCGTGGCCGGCGTTTGCACGGCTCTTGGTGTCGGTGTCTTTCTTCTCAACGGCGCGGATGATCCTGATGTGTACAGTAGAGATTGGTATAAGATGAGACCGCTCGATATATCTCTGGCGATCTACGTCCCGATCTCCGCCTACATCTTCTCGCTCGTCGTACTTACACTCGCCCGGCGCGGCCAAGTATTTTCGATATCCGCGATCGGACGCTGGCTGCTGGCGAAACTTGATCTAAGATTCAGCGTGAGTACTCCCGGTGCGACGGCGATGGCGGCCGAGTTGTGGATGGACTGGAAGGCTCGCGGTCGCCTGACGTCAGCGTGTCCAATGCTCATCGCGACGGCCATGTGCGGCTTCTTTCTCTCGGGTCGCTTTGAATGGGAATCTGCTCGTGTTGCGATCATTGCCTTCACCTGGGTGCAAGTCATGATCGGCCCCATTCTAGGACTGTACATCGGGCAAGTGGGCGAGCGATTTGACTTCCACGAGTACTCGGCGACGCGTCCGCTCGCTGATGCTCAACTGGCGGATGTAAAGCTGCTCAACACGTTAAAGAGCGTTTGCTGGATGTGGACGACTTGGACCTTTGGAGTGGCCACCGCAATAGTCTGCCTAACGCTGGTTGGACAAGGGCCGAACGGTTGGCGAGACGTTGTTCCGCCAGAAGCTTTCCGGCTCCCGGTGCTCCTCGGTTTGTTGATGATTCCGCTTGGCAGTTGGACGCTGACGAGTCTTGGTGTATCCATCGTCATCTTGCGTCCCTGGATGGTAAAGACCGTCCTGTGCATCCTCGCCATCCTGCCATTCGTCCCCTACGCACTTCCGTACTTGCTGCCAGTGTCGGACACCGAAGCCTTCGTCGCATTCCAATGGGGTTGGATTTTCCTGACGATCGGCGGCACGATTGCTCTTTATGTGACGGCATTTCGGTTGCGATTGATAACGATCAAACGCATTACCATCGTGAGCAGCGCCTACTTGCTGCCGGTCGCGGCGTGGCTGTTGTTTGCCAGTTTCATGCCTCCGCTCAACGCACCGTTTGGCCAAGCGATTGGGTTTCTCTTGTCAAACTGCACTCTTCCCTTCATTTGCATTGCCGCCGTACCGGTGGCGATTTGGTGGAATCGACATCGATAGCCAATTAGCATGTTTTTGCCCCCCATCTTTTTGTCAAACTCCGTCGCCCTTGTATTGCGGAGACAGGGCAGGAAAATGGTGGGCAGAAAGATGGTGGGCAGAAAAATGAAGACAACCCAGTGACCGATGCAATGCCATTTAATCCTGCTAATGTGATCGCTAAGAAACGCGATGGCGGTGCGCTCACGCGCGACGAGATTGCGGCCTTTGTCAGCGGCTTCACGACGGGCGATATTCCTGATTATCAGATGAGCGCGCTGGCGATGGCGATTTATCTGCGTGGGATGAGCGCGGACGAAACCGCCATGCTCACCGAACGGATGCTCGGGTCTGGGATACAGATGCGGTGGCAAAGTGGCTCGCCGTGCGTCGACAAACATTCGACCGGCGGTGTCGGTGATAAAGTGTCGTTGTTGCTCGCGCCGCTGCTGGCTTGTTGCGGATTGCGCGTGCCGATGATCTCGGGAAGAGGGCTTGGTCCTACGGGCGGAACACTGGATAAGCTCGAATCGATCCCTGGCTTTCGGACGGACCTGAGCCTGGACGAAATCCACAAGCTCACGGGTCGAGTCGGTTGCGTGATCACCGGCGCTAGTGCCGAGATCGCGCCGGCGGATCGAAAGCTGTATGCACTTCGCGACGTCACGGCGACGGTCGCTTCGATTCCGTTGATCACGGCCAGCATCATGAGCAAGAAGTTAGCCGAAGGGCTCGACGCCTTGGTGCTTGACGTAAAAGTCGGGTCCGGTGCGTTCATGAAGACGCTCGATCAAGCCCGAACGCTCGCTCAGTCGTTGGTCGAGACAGGAGACCGCATGGGTGTGAAGACAACGGCGCTGATCACGGACATGTCGCAACCGCTCGGACGCATGGCCGGGAATGCTGTCGAAGTGGACGAGACAGTCGCGGCACTTTCTGGCAGAGGTAGTGAAGACTTGATCGCTTTGACCAATTCGCTGGGGGCTGAGTTGCTGGTGGCAACTGGAAAGGTAAGCACGCTCGAAGAAGGCTGTGCGTTGCTACAGGGCCATATCGATTCCGGCCGCGGGCTCGACAAGCTTCGCGACATGGTATCGGCACAAGGAGGCGATTTGGATGCGCCGCGATCTATCGCTCCTGCCACAATCGTCGAAGCGACAAGATCGGGGTTCGTCGCTGCAATCGATGTCGAAGCATTGGGGTACGAAATCATTCACCTGGGCGGCGGACGGCGAGTGATGTCCGATGCGATCGACCACTCGGTGGGGATCGAGACGCTGGTCTCGATCGGAGACCGAATCGAATCGGGTCAACCACTAGCTCGAATCTTTGCCAACGGGGAAGAGGGACAGCGAGCTCGCACAGTTCTTCCGGCCCACTTCCGGCTGCAAGAGGAATACGTCCCAAGACCGCCATTGATCCTCGAACGCTATCCGAACGTGCCATGACCGACATCACCGACGAACAACGTCAGCGGCTGATCGATGCCGCATTAAAGGCTCGACAGCAAGCCTATGCACCCTACTCTAAGTTTCCTGTTGGTGCGGCTGTCTTCACCGAGGATGGCCAAGTCTTCTGCGGCTGTAATGTCGAAAACGCATCGTTCGGACTGACGAACTGTGCCGAACGGACTGCCGTCTTTGCGGCGGTAGCAGCGGGATATCAGCAGTTTACAGCGTTGGCAGTCGCCACCGCAGGCGGTTACTCACCCTGCGGAGCCTGTCGACAGGTCCTCGCCGAGTTCAGCGACGACCTACCGATTCTGATCATTGACGCTCGCTCTGAAGGACGGGTTGAAGAAGTCAGCCTAACAGAACTCCTACCTCGGCGATTCTATCGGAACTAGCATGCTGAATCCTAAAAGGCTTCCACATGCAGTGTTACAGCCTTTGCCGGAGGAGCGAAAGCACGTTGGCTGGGGCTGAGTCCGCGAAGCCCCGGCACCGGACGAGTTGGAAGCAGCCGTGGCGTCGAAGACTCCGCCACAGCCACCTAGTTCTTGCCTTTTGCGACGTCGAGAGGGAAAAAACCTTTCATTCGTCGAGGTTGTAAGCAACCGATTTTGCACGTATATTGCGGGATTCGTTGATCCTAGCGGAGAAGGAACTAGATAGATGACAATCGATAAGAGCCTCAAAGTGAAGGCTGGAATGTTGCGGTCGCGGAACGTGCTGACACGGGCCGAACGACTGGAGAAGCTACAGGCGGCAGATCGCTGGGCGGCTGGCGACAATGTGCTGGGGATGCCCAAAGTGCGCGTCCAGAAACTGGCGTTGAAGAAGAAGAAGAAGGTTAAGAAGGAAGAGGATGTAGTAGAAGACAAGAAGGGTAAGAAGAAGTAGTCTTGTCAGTCGCTAGCTCTCGCGGTCGAGGTGATTCATGCGCGTGCGATTGGAATACGGTCGAACCGGTTTGGAAGTCGAACTTCCCGACCGGTCGGGGATGCGGACGTTGTCGTACAAGAACGCGACGCCGCTTCCCGATCCCGAGGCCGCACTGCGAGAGGTCTTAGAGAACCCAACTGGAACGGCTCCGCTGGCGGAACTCGCAAAAGGTCGCACCGACGCGTGTATCGTCATCTGCGACATCACGCGACCTGTGCCCAACGAGATGATGTTGCGTCCGATGCTCGTAACGCTCGAAGCATCCGGCATCCCTCGCGATAAGATCGTGATCCTCATTGCGACCGGCTTGCATCGTCCGAATGTTGGCGACGAGTTAGTGGAGATCGTAGGCGAGTATATCGCCAGCAACTATCGGATCGAGAATCACCACGGCCAGGTACTCGAAGAACACACGTATCTAGGCGACAGCCCGCGTGGCGTTCCCATCTGGATCGACTCGCACTACGTCAACGCGGATCTGAAGATCACGACCGGCTTGATCGAACCGCATCTGATGGCAGGCTTCTCGGGCGGGCGTAAGTTGATTTGTCCGGGCATCGCGGCCCTCGAGACCGTGAAGGTCTGGCATGGTCCCGATTTCCTGGAAAGCCCGATGGCCGATTGCGGCATCTTGGAAGGCAATCCCGTTCACGAAGAGAACACTTGGATCGGACGCAAGACGGGCTGTGACTTCATTGCGAACGTCGTCATCGATGCCCAGCGGCGGCCCTTGAAATTCGTTGCTGGCGATATGGTCGAAGCTTTTCACGAAGGCGTCGACTTCGTTCGCGAAGTCGTTCGCGACACGGTGCCCGAGCCCGTCGATATCGTCGTCACGAGCTGCGCCGGGTATCCACTCGATACGACGTTCTATCAAGCCATCAAAGGGCTGACCGGCGCGCTGCCAATCGTCAAGCAAGGCGGAACGATCATCCTGGCCGCCAGTCTGAGCGAAGGTATCGGCAGCCCACAATTCGAGCAGTTATTCAACGAGAACGAGAGCTTGGATATTTTCATGGAGCGAATCCTCGGCAAGGATTACTTCGTGATGGATCAGTGGCAATTGGAAGAGTTGGCCAAGGTCTGCCGCAAGGCCAAAGTGAAGATCGTCAGCGATGGCCTGCCTGCGGAAACGATCAACAAGCTGTTCGTCGAAAGTGCCCCGAGCATCGAGCAAGCCGTCGCCGACTCATTATTCGAGTACGGCGACGATGCGACGATGGCCGTCATTCCCAAAGGCCCCTACGTTCTGGCGCAGGTGGCTTGAAGACGGCTGATGATGGCAAGCGATCGTCACGCATTCGGTTGTGGCGGTTCCCATGCACCTAAGAAACCCGTGGAAGCATAGACTTCATTCTCAAGCCTGTACCTGATGGGGTTTTTATCGCACCGAGACCTTGATGTTCTCGTCAATGCTCGAGTAATGGTTGAATGTGTGGCATCGAGACTGATGCTTTGAAAGCCGAAATTCGATTTAGAAGTCACGCCTCGGAGTCATGCTGCTTGCCGTTGGCCTCGCTCCATTCTGAATCGGTCGTATGGCGTGACAGTTGCAGCACCGGAATCGCCAAAAATATTGCTCGACAAGCAGTCAAACTGATGAACGAAGTTGCGATCGCAGTAGCGCTGATCAATGCCGTCAGAGTGATCTGAGTTGTCATGTTCCGAATGACTTTCGGCGAGACATTTCGGGCGACGAGCCGGTGATTTCTCGTTGCGTAAACCCACAATGCCAAAAGCGAGAAGCTGCAGGCCATTTGTGCGCCCCCGTAAATCACCATCGCCAGTTCGTCATCGCGATAGGCAGCTTGCAACCCGGTCGGAAACGGAACGAACGAAACACACAGCAAGAACAACCCATTGATCGCGACGAGCACTCGGTCGACATGAGTGATGTAATGAAAGATCGCATAATGCTGCAACCAGTAAACCCCTATCAGTACGAAGCTGCACACAAAGCCAAGCAAAGGATGGAGTGAACCGAGAATGTAGTCACGCAGTTGCTGCTCGGGAACTTTGTGTACCGAGGGTACTTCCAGTCCGAGTACTAGCAAAGTGATTGCGATCGCGACAACACCGTCGCTAAACGCACACAATCGATCGGGCTTGAACAAAAGCAGCTTCCGTGATTAGCGACGAAGGGTCTGCTGGACTTCGAATTGACCAGGCAGTGATGAACTGTCGTCTTCCATCTTTGCTCTAAAACTAAAACTGAACCTGATATTTGTCGGTCATCGATTGGCGGACTTGAGTCGTCGCCGTTTGGATATTCTGAACGATCTGCTGAACTCCAGTTGCCGCCGACGCCGTGGCTTGCGTCTGGACGGTCGTTAGCGCCCGCTGCTGTTGCCGGAGTTCGGAGTTCACGGCCCCCGCATATCCGCCACTTCTGGCGATTCCGTACGCCGCGTTGGTCTCCATGCGTCGTCCGTAGTTTCCGCCAACGTTGCCTCCGTAGTATCCATAGGAACTCTGTTGCCAATTCTCCTGGCTGATATTGCCGAGCGCACCGCCGTAAATGCGAGTCTGGTTGGTCGCGGCGACCTCATCAACGCGCTTCTGAATCGTGGTCCCTTTGAGCCCCATCGATGCCCCGTGCAGTTGGCTCGAAATGTACGCACCGTACTCCAACATTTCCTTGTCGACACCCAACGTCGGCAACTGATCCACATGACGACCATAATTCTCAAACCACTGCGCGAGTTGCCCCATTGTCTTCATGTCGCTCTTCTTCGCTCGCAGCTTATCGAGCAGATGTGTCACCGACTGATAATAGGCCTGAGTTGACTCAAGCACCGTCGGCTTTTGTGCCTGACCGGGCGCGGTTGTACTCGCTGGCTGATCGCTCGACGCTGGCGAATCGGACAGGAGGGATGCGTCGACATGCAACGCGGTCGTCGGGAGTCTCGTCAAACTAGCCAGACGTGACAGGCCGCTTTCGGTGAGCAGTCCGCTGAGAAAGACTTGCTTACCCTTAACTTCCACGTTCCAGTCTGGCAGTTCGTCGATCATCACTCCATAGGCCCCGATGATATCCAGGATCAGCGGCTTGGCCATGTCAGCGATCAAAGCCGCATCCTGCCCAAAGTCGACTTTCAGTCTTGCATAAGTCTTGTCGCGAAACGTAATACCGAGCATCACACCTTGGACGCTCGCCACGAGCTGGTTCAGCGCGGCTTTGTCGACCGTCGACTTCTGTACCGACTCGAATTTCTCTAGATCCAATTCGTGAGCCGCGAACGCGTCTTTCAAATCCAGCAGCATGATGATCTGCGCGCTGGCATCAGCGTAGTGAACGCCTTGCTGCAAGTAGGGAGACGGACTGGGATTCACGTCGTCAATCCAGCGCGTGACTTGTTGGCGATTGCCCGGCGAGATCGTCCCCAACGTCCCGTCCGAGAACTGCAACACGAAACTATCATCGGGTAAGCGAACGGACGGCACATTGCCCACCGTACCGGCTGAGCCCTTGAATCGCTGAGCCAAAGTCGACATCAACGTCTGAGTTTCCATCTCGGCGATTGCAACCTCCCAGGTCGGGCGCATTGAGTCGATGTCGATATTCGCGGCCAAAAGCAGCTTGCTTGCTCTTGGCGGAAGACTCGTCAGCCCGGCACCGAACCGCTTTTCGCGGTTGGCCGCCCAGCCTTCTTGCTTCGCGATCGGGCTATCAAAGATCGACGTCGCGTTCACCATGACCAGCGCGTTCGCCGACTCTGGAACACGCTTAATCATGTCAGAAAACTCTTCAGCATTGGTAAACGAGCAATTGCCAACGAGAGCAGTGGCCAGCATTGCTGCGGCGATAAATAGTGAAGTCTGTTTCATCTCTGACTATCCTTTCGAGTATTAAGTATTCCATGCTGAACGAAGCGCCGCACGCAACCTTGCGGCCATTGACCGAGGTCCGATTTCACGGCTTGTTGATTCTACGACTTTTTGGCTTGCAGGTTGAGCGACTCGCCTTACTGCTCAGGCGGAAATGCGGTCGCGGTCTTCGCCCGCTCCGCAACGCGATTCTGTACGAGTGTAAACCGCAGGAACTCTCGCGGGAAGAAAGAAATCATGGAATCGGAGGCCAACGCCCGAAGTTTGAGCCGGCTGCCCGAGAATCATTCCCGATGACTGCCACGAGAAGGAGTCCGCATTGCGTCCAAGCCGCATCACTGTCGAGCAAACTGATTCAACAATAAGCGGATGGGCTGGGATTCCAAAACAGCACCACAAAACCCTTGAAAGAAGTCGCAAGGATCATAGGTCCGATTGAATCGCTCACGGATTTCGAAGTACAGATCTTTGACACGTCCTCGGAGCGCCGACCGCAACTCTTCGTACCGTTGGCAGATTCGTGCGGGATCGCTGTTGATCAAACGCCACAACTCGATGAGCGGCTCGCAGATGTCGCTGCAACGATAGCGTTTGACAGTTACATCGCTCCTCAAGAGTTCGTACAGCACAGAGCCTCCACCGAGGAATGGCTCGTAATACCTGGCGACCTCATCGGGAAACCTGCTGACCGGCGATGTAGATTTTCGTGCCGCCTCGAAACAGGCGCGTGCCCACCTTCGTTTCAGTCCCACCCTCGCCAAACGGATGCTCCTTCTTGATATTCGCAGCGACGCACCATATGCCCACTGACGGCGCGTCTGATTCGTCGCTTTTCACGAACGCTCCTCCATTCGCACACGAACCAGCAACTCGTTCAACGCCGCCTTGCCATTCGAGGACTCCGGCAACTCTGACTTCTCCGAAGCAACCTCAAGCTCGCCGACAAGTCGCTCGTACTCTTTCTCGTGAAACGCCAGATCCGCTTCGGGCAAGTCCCCCTTTTCAGGACCAGACAACTTACGTTCGATGAGTTCATCGATGTAAGACAAGCGGGCTGTCTCGTTAAGCGTGCGCAGGTTGGCCTCGACTTCACCGGTTCGCATCAGATGGATGCCGGTCAGCAGCACTCGATACACGTAAAGTAGCGGTTTTACCCGTGGTGGGCTTTCCTTTTGAAACAGCTTCCACTGGGTTGTGGCGAATCCAAGATAATGGTGCGAGTGGTGGCGGGTGATACAGTCGGCAGCGATGGCCTTGAGTTCTTCATGCTCCGGTGTCGT
>CAUJKL010000583.1 GCA_963204995.1 Planctomycetota bacterium
AAGCGGCGACAAGTCGCCGCACTCCAAATTGTGTAGATACACTTTGCGTTGAGTTCAGATTCATTTAATCCTCATTGGTTTCTGGCATTTCGCATAACTCGATTGTACCACCGTGCTTGATCACTGGATGCTCGTCGAGCAGTTCGACGAGCCGGTCCAAATCCTCAGAATCAAATCGCATATAGCCGCCGACTCTCTTCGTCGTGTCGGGAACCTCTTTGTACCCTAACACACGACGAACCCCAACTTCGCTGCCGCCTTGGAACATGCTGGTTTCCGCAGCCAACTTAAAAAAGTGATTCCACTCAGCGGATGTCGGCGTGGTGTCCGCGTTCTTGTGAATCAGCGCGATGTATTGCATTTGAATCTCTGGCTTCGAATGGGCTAATTCAGAATACCATCAACGGGCTCGACATCGTCGACACAGGTTAGCCGCTGGTCGAGTCATTGGAAGCGACGCGTAAGTTGGGGGTGATCGATACCGAGAGCGTGGAAAATCGTCGTCGAGGCGGGAACGAAGAGATCATCGACAGGTCCTGTGGCTGTAGAGTAAGGCGACTAAATGGCGATCATCGTGGCAAGCAATCCGCGGCTAATCGCTGTTCTTGCGGTATTCGTTTAGTTTACGATGGAGCAGCTTGACTTCTTCCGAAAGAGTTGGCTGCAACTTCGTTAGTCGTCCCGGTAGATCCATGCTGCAATGAAGTACGGTTAACAAATAAATCGAATCGTCCATGATATCGCAAACCAAAAAGTGTTGGCGAACTCTATAGAAGTACAGGTGACCTGCAACCTGCGACTCCTGCCGCAGTAACGTTGGTGCTTCGGACAGTCGTTGAAGAGCGGCCTCTAGATCATCAAGATACTTTTCCGCAGTCGTCTGTCCCCACTCTTCGATTGAATAGTTACGGATGTCGACGAAGTCGAGCAGCGCGCGATCCGTGACGATTAAGTTGGGCACAACTAGCTCGCCGATCTTGAATCGTTCTTGTCGTCGAGTAGCTTCCGCAGGTTGCCCTCGAACTTCACCGAACGGCCCGCGATCGCATCTTGATAGCCGTCGAGAATTGCGTCGCGCGCTCCGGCGGCTTCGATCCGTTCCTTCTTCTCGCGAAGTACGTCGCGCACGAATTCACTTGGCGTGGCGTACAGTGTTCCATCGCCGCAGTTGCTGTCTACGAAGGCTCGCAATTCATCAGTTAACGAGAGATTTAGCGCACTTCCCATCCAAATGATCTCCTTGGCTACGACGAGCGAAACCACGTGGGCATTCTAATTTAATGTCGAATATTGTCAATATTTGGCATTAACTCAGTATCCCATGCACCGGCTCGACCTCTTCGACACCGGTCAACCGCTGGTCGAGTCCTTGAAAGCGATAGGTCAGTTGGCGGTGATCGATGCCCAACGCGTGCAGAATCGTGGCGTTCAATTCGTGTACGTGAACGCCGTCGCGGGCGATGTTATAGCAAAACTCGTCAGTCTCGCCCCACGTCGTGCCGCCTTTGATGCCGCCACCGGCCAGCCACATGCTGAAGCAACGGGGATGATGATCGCGACCGTAGCCGTTCCCGTTCAACGAGCCTTGTGCATACACCGTGCGCCCGAACTCTCCGCCCCACACAATCAAAGTATCGTCCAGCAACCCGCGCCGCTTCAGATCTTTCACGAGTGCTGCGGAGCCTTGATCGACTTCCTTACAGATCTTGGGGTGCTCGGTCGGCAGTTGTGAATGATTGTCCCAGCCGCGGTGGAACAATTGAATAAAGCGCACGTCGCGTTCGGCCAAGCGCCGAGCAAGCAAGCAATTGGCTGCATGCGTACCCGGCGTTCGAGCATCTTCTCCGTAGAGTTCGAAGGTCGATTCCGGCTCGTCCGAGAAGTCGGTTAAGTCGGGCACCGACATTTGCATGCGATACGACATTTCATACGAGGCGATGCGTGCTTCGATAGCAGGATCGCCAGCCTGTTCCAACTGGATGCGATTCAGCTTTCCCAACGAGTCGAGCAATCGGCGTCGAACTTCAAGCGTCGACCCTGCGGGATCGTTCAGGTACAGTACGGGATCGCCCGACGACCGGAACTTGACGCCTTGATGATTCGCCGGCAGAAAGCCGCTGCCCCACAGTCTGGCATACAACGGCTGGGCCGCCGGGTAAGTATTCCTCGACAGCAACACGACGAAGGCCGGCAAGTTATCGTTCTCGGACCCGATACCATAGCTGACCCACGACCCGATGCTGGGTCGACCCGGCTGCTGATTGCCGGTCATAAAGAAGGTGATCGCCGGATCGTGATTGATGGCTTCGGTATGCACTGTCTTCACAACACAGATATCATCGGCGATGCTGCCGATATGCGGAAGTAGTTCGCTGATCCAGGTTCCTGACTCGCCGCATTGCTTGAAGTCCCGAATGTTTTTGGCGACCGGCAACTCCTTCTGGCCAGCGGTCATCCCGGTCAATCGCTGCCCCATCCGCACGGACGCGGGCAACTCGGTGCCGTGCAGCTTGGCAAGTTCTGGCTTGTAATCGAGCAGGTCGATTTGCGAGGGAGCTCCGGATTGGAACATGTAGATTACACGTTTGGCGCGACCGTTGGTCGCGGCCCGCGTCGGCGACTCGCCGAGCAACTGAGCAAGCGCGACGGCTCCGAGCGAAGCCGCTGATTGTTTGAGGAAGTGACGGCGGGTTTGGTGTAGCATCGCGAACTCGTTGAACGAAGCCGGGGATTTCGGGAGTGGGAGCTAGTCGAGCGTTTGAATGTAGCAATGGAAGGGCCAAGTACATAATACCCAAGGCGGAGTGAATTTGACAAATCGGTCGTTATCAATGACATTGTTGTAATCGTAATTCGATTCTAGCGAACAACGGCAGCAGGATGTTGTGCATCGAGCAATCGTTCGCATTGTGGCGGCCCGTCTCGCGCGTCGCTGCGGTCGTACGATCGACGCGAGAGCTTTGACATACAGGGATTGGAGCGACGGTGATGGTGCAGGTTACACTTCCGACAGACTTGGAACGCGTCGCAATTGAAAAGGCCATGCGCGCTGGTAAGTCGCCGCAGGACTTCGTGCTCGCGATCTTACGTCATTCGTTGCTGTCACCAAGTACGACTCCAGCAGCGGAGCAGGAATGGCATCAGAAACTGATGACCGTATCCGTGGATTGCGGAACCTCGCTGTCCGACGATGCCTTGAGTTCAGATGGACTGTATGACTGATGGCCTATTTATTGGATACGAGTATTCTCGGCAGATTAGCCAATTCGGCAGACGCGAGCCACTCGATTGCTACCCTGGCTGTGACGAAGTTACACGACCGTGGAGAATTGCTTCACATCTGTCCACAGGATTTGATCGAATTCCGCAACGTGGCCACACGACCGAGAGCGAACAACGGACTCGGTTTAGACGGTTCCGTGGCAGAGACGATTGCAGCGCAATTCGAATCGCTGTTTCCATTGTTGCCCGAAGGGCCGGATATCTTTCCGGTGTGGAAGACGCTTGTGCGAGACCATGCGGTTCACGGAAAGCAAGTTCACGATGCCCGGCTCGTGGCAGTGTGTCACGTCTACAGGATCAGCCACGTGTTGACGTTTAACGTGTCGCACTTTACAAGGCTCTCGACAACAGAGCCAGGACTTGTCGTCGAATCACCGATCACCAGTTAGAAGTCGCACGGCAACACTTTTTCGGCGAACAGATCAAAGCTGCCTGCCATCGTCGTCGCCGAGTTGGTGCATGAAGAATGACTGAAGATGACACAAACGCAATTGAGAACTAGAATGAGCCCATCCAAGAGTCGCCAAGCCGATCACTGTTTCGGGTAAGGCCGGTGACGATGCCAAACAATCTCAAGAGCGAGCGGTGAGGCGGGCAATTGAGGAATCGAAGTCATGAATCGTGCATCCAAATATGTCAAGATCGTTGAATGGTCTGATGAAGATAATTGCTTCGTCGGCAGTTGCCCGGGACTGTTCTATGGCGGTTGTCACGGGGACGATGAACAGATCGTGTTTGCTGAGCTTTGCCAAATTGTCGAAGAAACGGTCAAACTGTACGAAGTCGAAGCCAGACCGCTACCGCCGATTACTTCCGGATACGATTGGGCAAACACCATCGCGAACGCCGCCGCCAACTGAACGTGCCTGGCAAGCTGGAAGCTTACCCCACGTCATTCGTCTTGCGAATTCAATTCGGTCGAGCCATCCTCGTCGTGGATTTGAGTGCCGAGCGCGTCGCCGAGTTGGTGCATGAAGAACGTCATTTCCTCGGCGTTCTGTTTCGCCTGCTCGACCCATTGTTCTTCCGTCAACTCGAACGCTCGTCTCGCCCTTGAAGTCGAATCCAACCAATCGTCCAATTGGGAGTCGTGTTATCGAGCTCGCCTTCTAACACCCAGTCTGATGGTCGCCACGCCATTCTGTTACCCTCTCGTTCAACCCTGCCTTAACCGGACAGATCGTCAATCAATTCTTGGTTAGTGTTTCGTCGAGATTCAGCAGCAACCGAGCCACGCTGGTGTAAGCCGCGTGATCTACGATGTCGAGTCTGTCGTTTCGCGGCGAATCGCCTACCTGCAAAAGTTTCATCGCCTCATCGCGATGGTCGGTGAAGTATTTTAGCTCCGACTTGTAATACTCTCGCAACTCTTCTAATTCATCCGATTCCGGCGGTCTTGCCAGCGTCATCCGCACGCCCGTTACCAGTCGTGAGTCGATGTCGTGACCGCCTTCATTCATCATGCGTTCCGCTAAGTGCCGTGCGCCTTCGACGAACTGTGGATCGTTCAAGACCACGAGGGCTTGCAGCGGCGTATTGGTTCTTGAACGGCGGACGAGGCAGATCTCGCGTTCCGGTGCATCAAAGGCCGCCAGCGCCGGATGCGGCAGAGTGCGTTTCCAAAACGTGTAAAGACTGCGGCGATACAGATCGTCACCGCTGCTCGTCGGATACTCTTTGGAATAATTTGGGCGATTGTTGATTTCGAGCCATAATCCAGCAGGTTGATACGGATACACGCTCGGGCCGCCGAGCTTCTCGACCAGCAAACCGCTTACTGCCAACGCGTTGTCTCGAATCATCTCGGCCGACATGCGAGATCGCGGACCGCGAGCCAACAAGCGGTTCTCGGGATCGCGCGATGCGAGTTCCGCGGTAACGTCGGACGATTGGCGATAGGTCGACGACATGACGATCGTCTTGACGAGTTGCTTCACATTCCAGCCGCTTTCGATAAAGTCGACAGCCAGCCAATCAAGCAGCTTCTCGTGGCTGGGCCATTCTCCTTGCGTGCCCAAGTCTTCGGTGGTGCGCACGATGCCGATACCGAAGATCTGCTGCCACAGCCGATTGACGAAGACTCGCGCGGTCAGCGGATGCGCGCGGCTGACCAGCCACTTGGCCAGCGCCAGGCGATCGATCTTTGCGTCGGTCGGCGGTTGCGGCAGGAAGCCCGGTGTGGCAGCCGTCACCTTTTCGCCGAACTGATCGTACTGGCCGCGAATCAGCATGAACGTGTCGCGCGGCGTCGCCATTTCGGCCATCACGAGCGATTCGGGAAACGAAGCTTCGATTTCTCTTTGCCGTGATTGAAGCGCCGCCAATCGCTTGCCCAGCGTCCCGATCTCGCCTTGAGCGACGTGTAAGACGAAGTGATCGGAGAGAAGTTTCATCTGCGCTGGGCTACGTTGGTCCGCTGCAACGGCCAACGCGCTGGCGATTTCCGGCGGGATCGCGAACGAAGGGTCGTTCGTCACCGCGACGCGAAAGCGACCAATTGTGTGCGTGCTGCCGTAGCGCTGCCGCAGGGCGATTTGCAGTGTGGCACCTGTCGGCATTTGCAGCGGCTTGTCGAGCAAGTACACGGCCGTCGCGTTCTCTTTGCGAGTCGGCCCATCCACGGCCCAGCCGGTGCCGAGATTGCCGTCGATCGATTGCGCAACCTCGAAGCCTTGCTGCGAGTAGTCTGCGGACACGGATGCCAATTTTACTTTTGTTGGAGTTGGCGAATCGCCTGGCGGGATGACTGACACTTCAAATTCGCTCAGCACGAAGTTCGAATTGAACGCGCGGCCCGCACCGTTATGTGGCAGCGACTCGTGCGTGAGCGCTTCTAGCCGGATTGCCGTGATGTCAGCGGCAAGGTCCGTGTAGACCAGTTCGTAATCGTCGTTACCGGGACTGGCTCCGCCGGCGAGGACCGACGAATCGTCGAGCAACGTCAGCGTCGATCCACCGGTCGACTTCATGTTCGTCGGAGACAGGACGTGCCACTGGTTTTGGACCCGAGCCACAGCTTGCGACTCCCAAGCGGCTTGCTGTTCGGCGATTTGCTCGGCAAAGGGGACTAATGCCTTTTCGATGCTCGTTGTGCTGCTCGCGATCTCGTCGAGCTCCGCTTGTTGCGACGGCGTCGGTGCCTCGAGCGTCGGAGCAAACCCGCTGTTGCCTTTCTCTGGCACGTTATTGAAGAAGGCGAAGAAGCTATAAAAGTCGGCTCGCGTCAGCGGATCGAACTTGTGATCGTGGCAGCGAGCACAGCCCATCGTCAGCCCCATCCACACGGTCGATGTCGTCGTGATCCGATCGATCACATACTCGGTGCGATACTCTTCATCGATCACACCGCCTTCGATGGTGATGGGATGGTTGCGGTTAAAGCCCGTGGCCAGCCGCTGCTGTGTCGTCGCATTCGGCAGCAGGTCGCCGGCGAGTTGCTCGATCGTGAATTGATCGAACGGCATATTGCTATTGAACGCTTGAATCACCCACTCGCGCCACGGCCACATCGTCCGTTCGGTGTCGTATTGATAGCCGTTGCTGTCGGCATAGCGTGCCGCGTCGAGCCAAGAGCGAGCCATGTGTTCGCCGTAGCGCGGCGATTTGAGTAGTCGATCAACGAGGGCTTCGTAGGCGGCATCCGACTTGTCGGCGACGAACGCCTCGACTTCTTCGAGAGTCGGCGGCAAACCGGTCAGATCCAGCGACAGCCGTCGAATCAGCGTCGGTCGATCGGCTTCGTGACTTGGCGGCAAGCCTTCGGCTTGCAAGCGATCGAGTACAAAGTGGTCGATCGCGTTGTGCGTGACTGCTTCCGGCAGCGGCGATTTGACGGGCGGCACGAATGACCAATGCTCTTCATAGGCCGCGCCGGCTGCGATCCACTGCCGCAGTGTCGTGATCTGTTCGGCAGTCAACGCCCGGCGCGTTGACGGAGGCGGCATCTTCTCGTCGGGGTCGTCCGACAAGATGCGACGCAGTAACTCGCTCTCTTCCGGATTGCCTGGCGTTAACGCTCCCGATTCGACCGCGTCGACTCGTTGATCAATCCGCAGATCGGCCTTGCGGGCGGCGCTGTCCGCGCCGTGGCATTGAAAACAGTTGTCCGCCAGGATTGGGCGGATGTCGCGGTTGTATTCGAGCTGCGGGGATGGTTCCGCACCGCGAGTTGACTGAGTGAGTAAAGCAGCAAGCAACATCGCGACATAAGCAACAATATTCCTGGATCCGATCCGGGAACGAAAACTTTTCTCATCTGTAAGCTGCGGTCCAAGAGGACTTACCCGGCGCAGCACAAGGCCCGAAGGGTCGAAATATCTCTTGCCGGGGTCGTCAGGCCCCGGTTGAAGTGCCGGCAGGGAGCAAAACCCCTGAGGGGTGACACAGCACCTACCGCCTCTCGCTATGTCGACCCTTCGGGCCTTGCTTTGTTTTCTTGCCTTTTCCGGGGCTTTACAGCCCCGGCATAGGATGTACCGACCCTTCAGGCCGAGGAAAAACATAGAAGCGCTCGCCTGGGAACCAGTAACAGTACGACCTCTCCCGCTACGCCAGAACGTCATGAACAACCTTTCCATGCACATCGGTCAAGCGATAGTCTCTGCCCTGGAAGCGATACGTCAGTCGCTCGTGATCGAAGCCGAGCAGGTGCATGATCGTGGCTTGCAGGTCGTGAATGTGAACCTTGTCGCGGGCGACGCGGAAGCCGAGTTCATCGGACTCGCCGTACGTGAATCCACCTTTAACACCGCCGCCGGCGAGTACCATTGAATAACAATCGGGATAGTGATCGCGGCCGAGCACCGCGCTGGCGGCAGTACGTCCTTCGCGGAACGGCGTGCGACCGAACTCGCCGCCGATAATGATCAGCGTCTCGTCGAACAGGCCGCGTTCCTTCAGGTCGTTGATCAACGCCGCGATCGGCTTGTCCATCGTGGCACACTTATTCGTCAGCCCGTCTGTCAAACCGGTATCCGCGCCGGTGCCGTGAAAGTCCCAGCCCCAATCAAACAACTGGACATAACGCACTCCGTTCTCGACCAGCCGCCGGGCCAGCAAACAATTATTGGCAAAGCTCGATTCGCCCGGCTTCGCACCGTAAGCATCGATCGTATGCTGCGACTCGTCGTTGATATTCATGACTTCGGGAACGGAAGTCTGCATCCGAAAGGCCAGCTCGTATTGGGCGATGCGTGTGATCGTTTCCGGATGACCGAGTTCCTGCGCTTGCAACTCGTTCAAGTCGCGCAAAGCATCGAGGCTCTTGCGACGCAGCTCGCGGTCCATGCCTTGCGGGTCGGAAGCATAGAGAACCGGATCGCCCTTCGAACGACACTGTACGCCTTGATAGACAGACGGCAGGAAGCCACTGCCGAAAGAGTTCTTGCCGCCGTTGGGCTGCACGCCACTGGAGATCAACACCACGAACCCCGGCAGATTCGCGTTCTCAGAACCCAGGCCATACGTGGTCCAAGCGCCGAGCGACGGTCGCCCGCTGCGCGGCGAGCCGGTGTAGACCAGCAGTTCGGCGGGCGCGTGGTTGAACTGGTCGGTGTTCATCGAATTGATCACGCACAAATCGTCGGCGATGCCGTGGAAGTTGGGCACCGCATCGGACAACCAGACGCCGCCCTGGCCGCACTGTTTGAACGTCCGCGGCGTTCCCATCAGCTTCGGCACTCCGGAGGTGAACGCAAATCGCTGGCCTTCGAGGAATTCGTTGGGACAATCTTGGTCGCTGTGCTTGACGAGTTCTGGCTTGTAATCGAACAGGTCGAGATGTGGAGGCGAGCCGGTCAGGTGAAGATAGATGACTTGTTTGGCCTTGGCGGGAAAGTGCGGCTGGCGGGGAGCGAGTGGGTCGGCAAGTCGCGTCGCCGCAGTTGTGCCTTCGTTTAACAGGCCAGCCAAAGCGATCCCACCGATTCCGGCAGACGATTGCTGCAGGAAGTGGCGTCGGGTGTTGGTCCGTAATAGCTCGGTCTGTGCGTGCATTATTTCCTTGCTCCGAAATCGATTCTTGGATGCATTGCGTTGAGTCCTGAACTAGGGCGAGGTTTTCTCTCCCACGGATTCGAAAATCTGGCAGATCTCTCGATATTCACGGCTGCTTCGGAAAGTCTCCCTTTCATCAAGAGTGGGGAACAACTGACCGAATCGCCCTCCGATGCCGAAAAACAAATTGTGTAGATCGGTTTCCGTCTCGACCGATGCAGCTTGTTGCTTCACGAAGTCGAGCGCTTGCTGTGCATTCGTCTTGTCCATCAATGTCACCTCCGTCCTAAAATATCAGGAAGGTACTTCCAGAATCTGAACGCCATCATAATCCCGGACTTCAAAGTACATTGCCCGTTGCTTCAATTCACTTCCTATTCGAACAACAGTCTCCTTTGCCTCCTCAAGCATGTTTCGATCACAACTAACGGAAACTCGCTTGCACTCGTCGCCGTACAGCGTCGAGTCCGCCGGGTCAATCCATTGTCCTTTCGTATTGCCTTCGTCCGAACATCCACCAAATTGAAAGGCCAATTCCCTGAGAATCGCTTGAAGTCGATCAATCGGCACCGCGCTGCCGTCATTGAAATACATCGGAATCAGCGTCGTGAATTTCATTATCGTTTTAAAAACATCTCGTCCAAATTAAGTAATACATTTCCTACAACAGTCCAAGCCGCCAACTCAATCAAGTCACTTCCTTCGGGAGCCGCTCCGAGCGGATCGGTGGCCATCTTCATGGCCTGCTCGGGGGCAGCTTTGAATTCGGCGTATGTCGAGTCATAGAGGCTCACCAATCGGCTCAACTCGGCTTCGCTTGGCGGTCGCGCTAAACAGATACGAAATCCGAAAGTCACCTTCGCTCTGGTCGTCTCGCCACCATTCGCAATCCGGCGAGCTAGTGCCTGAGCGGCTTCGATATACACCGGATCATTCAAGGTCACCAGCGCTTGCAGTGGCGTATTCGTGCGATCTCGCGTAATCGTACAGACTTCACGATTCGGAGCATCGAACGCTGCCATCGACGGATACGGATTCGATCGTCGCCACGTTGTATACAGGCCGCGTCGATATCGATCGTCGCCGTCACTCGTCGTCCAATCGATGCCGCCTCCAAAGGCAGCGCTC
>CAUJKL010000584.1 GCA_963204995.1 Planctomycetota bacterium
GTTGAGTGTTGAGAGTTGAGAGTTGAGAGTTGAGAGTTGAGAGTTGAGAGTTGAGAGTTGAGAGTGGAGAGTGGAGAGTGGAGAGTGGAGAGTGGAGAGTGGAGAGTGGAGAGTGGAGAGTGGAGAGTGGAGAGTTGAGAGTTGAGAGTTGAGAGTTCTAAGTTCTAAGTTCTAAGTTCTAAGTTCTAAGTTCTAAGTTCTAAGTTCTAAGTTCTAAGTTCTAAGTTCTAAGTTCTAAGTTCAGCGTTCAAGAGACATAGTTCGCCGGTTCTTCTTCCGTGAGTGTCAAGAACAACTGCTCGAGCGATTCGTCGCTCGATAGCTGCTCGCGCAATTCGGCCACGGTACCGAGAAACTGAATCTTCCCTTGGCTCATGACACCAATCCGATCCGCGATCTCTTCGGCAACGGCCAACGTATGTGTCGACATGAAGACCGTCCCGCCATTGCGCACGCGCGTCTTCAACAAGTCCTTGACGAGTCGCATGCTGCGCGGGTCCAGGCCGACCATGGGTTCATCGACGATTAGCAGTTCCGGATTGTGTAGCAGCGCCGAGGCGAAAACCAAACGCTGCTTCATGCCATGCGAATAGCTTTCGGCCAGTTGATCGACGAAGCCTCCAAGACCAAAGTCGCTGATCTGCTTGTCGATACTTCTCGCCGCGCTGTCGTGCGGCATGCCGTACATCTCGGCGACGAATTGCAGGAACTCGCGCCCGGAGAGCTTGTCGTAGAGGTAGGGTTCGTCGGGCACGTAACCCGAGCGGAGGCTGGCTTCGCGAGACTCCGCCACGACGTTGAAACCCGCGATTTCGATGGTGCCTGCGGTTGGCTGCAGCAGACCGACCATCATCTTGATGGTGGTCGTTTTGCCGGCACCGTTGTGACCCAGACACGCAAACAATTCGCCTCGTCGAATATGCAAATCGAGACCATCCACGGCGGTCTTGGTGCTGTACGTTTGCGTGACTTGCTTGATATTGATCATGTCAGGCCTCATTGCCACCGTGGGTTCAATTCGACCACAGGCGTCGCTGCAATTCGTCCAGCTTCTCGATGCGGGAATCGGTCGACCCTTCCGGTTCGCGCTCAAAGGTCAATTCGAGACCCGAAAAACGAACTTGCTGTCGCAGCACCGCGCCGTCATGGCGAACCCACTCGCGGCTGATCGGTTCGCGTGTCGCGTGGACTCCGGAGCCAGCTTCTGTTCGGTAGACGACTAACTTCGTTTCAACTTCGTCGGTGCCCCACAAGATGATGTCGTGCTGCTCAACTTCGGCTTGCAGGATTTGCACCGGGCTATTCGGTGGGAACGATCGAAAGACGGGGATGGTCCACTTCTGGCCAATGTAAAGCCCTTTCAATTCCGGCCGCGGAGACAGCGAACCCTCGACTAAGGCCTCGGGCGGCAGCTGGACGGAGTGTTTGAACGTTTGCCCCGCCCCAAAGTTCCCGCTAGACAGTTGGGCGACGATGTCGAGCTTGCCATCGTCCGTTACGGTCCCTTCAAGTCGGAGGGAGTCCTGAAAACCACTTAGATCGATATTCGTATCGAAACGTGACAGCCGGCGATTTGCGTCAAAGGTCATCCGTGTCGCCACGAGCATATTGATGTCGAGCCCGCGATTGCTCTGGATCAGCGGCTTTACAATCGCCACAACGGGGCCGAGCATCTCTGACAAGATGGCATCCAGCGGCAAGTCCTCGAATTCGACAAACGTCAGCCGGTCCAACTCGCCGCTAGGGCGAACTTCCACGCGGCTGGCAGCGAATCCGACCGTTCGGTCTTTCCAGCGAAGCTTCCACGCATCGGGCAACTGTTCATGCTTGGGAGGCTCTAAAACACTTTGATAGTCCGGTGGATCACCGCCAAGCATGGGCGGGATGACTTTTTCGGCCAGCAGCCAAGTCATCGTAATCATCCAAAAGACGATCACCAGTCCATTAAAAATGCGGCCAAACATGAGAATAAGAGGGGGAACTTGTTTGCCGAAGAGGAGATTTGAGACGGTCGATTGGGAGTATTCTACCCAAAACTAAGCGAGAAAGGGATGTGCCGAAACCGAACCGCGACAATCGAGGTTGCAAAAATCGGCCGTAGCGTTGATATTATCGGCCACAGTTGCCTCGCGGTATGGCTGTGCTAACGGTAACTGTATCTCAGTTTTTGTGCATGGAGGCGCTTTCGATGAAAGCTCGTTGGTTTTGGTTCAGTGGTTCTCCTTCGGTCGTGCTGCTCATTGCAATGGCGATCGGTTGCGGTGGTGGAGCGCCGACCGCAAGTATCTCGACAGACGACTCGGGTAGTGAAACGAAAGGTGTTGAGTCGTCGGGTGGCGGAGCCGCGACGCTGACGTCCGGAACGACAACCTCGGTCGCTCAGGCACCGATCACGCCGGCGAAGAACCTGTTTCCCGAAGTGGTCATCAAGACCTCAGCGGGTGACTTCCGAATCCGACTGAATGCTGAGAAGGCACCGGTTACGGTGGAGAACTTCTTGGAGAACTATGTCGATCGAGGCTTTTACGCCAACACGATTTTTCACCACGTCGACCCCGGTTACATCGTTACCGGTGGATACGGCGTGGACCTCGAACCCAAAGAAGTTCGCGCGCCGATCAAAAACGAAGCAGCGAACGGCCTCAAAAACACACGAGGCACGGTCACGATGTCGCGTTTACCCGAGTATGGCGATAGCGCGACTTCCCAGTTCTTCATTAACGTTACGGCCGCTGCTTCGTTGGATTACGACGAGAGCAAAGAGAACGCGGGCTACTGCGTCTTTGGAGAAGTCGTCGATGGGATGGACGTCGTCGATCGCATTGCCAAATCCGAAGTCCACGATACGGGCGACTTCCCGCAGATGCCTGTCGAGGCGGTCATCGTTACTTCGATCGAACGCGTAGACTGAAGCGAGCGGCGACCGATTTGGACTGCTGTGACTTGTCACAGCTTTCTTTTAGCGGCACAGCCGCTTTGCTCCTGGAAGTGCTTTGGCACTTCGAAAGGTGCGGCCGCACCGAAAATGAAAAGCGGCGACACGTCGCCGCACTCCAAAAAGAAAACCGGTGCCTCACGCCAGATTGGTCGTGAGGCACCGGTTTGTTGTTGGTCGTATGTCGAGCTTCGAAGTGACTAGTCTTCGAGTTCTTCGCCAGCATCCGCAGCCGGTATCGACGCTTCGGTCGCACGCTGTTCACTCGCAACAGTTTCGTTAGCAGTTTCGGTGGCGGTCGATTCAGTTGTCGCCGGTGTAGAGCCGCTTGCGGTGCCAGCAGGCGGCGCGTTTTCGGAAACCGGTGTTGTCTCTGCCTCAGTGACCAGAACAACACGATCCAGCTCGGAAGGATCGACAGCCAGCCATTTCTTGCGCGTGTCTTCAGGAGCCGATGCGCGCCAGATCGCCAAGACTTCGTCTACGTTAATATACGGGTTGCCCGCCTCGTTGCCTGGCTGACCCGCCTGCTTCGGTCGCAGCGGAACCCACAGCATGTCGATCACGTTGCTGTCGCGATAGAAATATCCGCCGACGATCTTGCCATTGGCGTCCAGGTTTAACATGTAGTGGAGGTATTTCACGCGCTTGATTCGCGGGCTTTCATCCCACTCGCCATTGCTGTCTTTGGCGTAGGCGATGTTCATTTTGACTTCGACTTCGCGAGCGGAATGCTTTGCGGAGGAAGTTGCATAAGCGTAGACGGGATAGTTCCACTTCTCTTCGGAAGCATCCGTGTCGATACCCAGCGGGTGTTCACCTCGGCCCAGCCAATTCGCGAGGACCGCGTGAAACACGCCCGGGTTGACGCTCTGCTGATTGGCACCCGTCAGAATTTCGTGGTGGTTGTACATATACAGCTCGGCCAGCAGGCCCTTGATATCCGAGGGCGAAAAAGTGACGCCATTGCGAGTGACACTTTTAACAGGCTCGGCATGACGAATCGCCGCAGACGTCCAACCATTGCAGTGGCCGTACCAACTCGGTGTTCGCTCGCGAGAGAACAACCGACCGCCAAACAGCCCAGGCTGACGCTCGGTCATCGATGTATCTTGCTGTTCCCAACTCGTCGCCAATCCGCGACCGCCGTTAAAGGCACGGTCGTACTTCCGCAACGCAGACTGAGTCCCGCCCGCGGTATCGGGATAGATATAACCCGAGTAAGGCACTCGCCATTCTTCGACGCCGCCTTTTTCCGGCAGCTGGTCGTACTCCCACGTGAATTTTGTTTCCCAGAGTTGCTCAAAAATCTTGTTCTGCTTCTCAATTTCCGCATTCGAGATCGGAGCCCCCAGAGCGGCGAGTGCAGTTAACGCAACAAACAAAGTACTCATATCAAAAGTAACTCCCAATGAAGTGGCGGTTTCCACTCTATATCGGCACATGCCAGTCAGGTCTCGTGTCTCGTCCGACCTGTTCTCGAACTGTGGGCGCAAAGGACCGCTAAGGAGGCCAAACAACCATTTCAACCCGCAAAGTCGCTCCAGACCGCCCATCGTACGACGCAGCGCTGCGCCAAATTCACATCTGCGAGGCTGCGACGTAATCTTTTGTCGTAGAGTTCGGAAGCTAGGAGATCTGCGAGCTTTTCGCGCGATGAGATCGATAATCCGGGATTTGCTGGTTACCCACCGTCATGTTGCAAAACGAACTCTCGACCATCGTTACCTACAATCCTTGGGCGATCGAGGGCGGTACGAGCATGGGTGACCTGGTCGACATGCTGAGTGCAGCCGACTTTAATCACTGGCCGGTGGTCGATGAAGAGCGGCGGTTGATCGGCATGCTTTCGACTTTGGATCTCGTACGGATTTTTGAGGCGGCAGCCTTGGCAGTCGCGGTCTCTGAAGAGCGTCGCGAAGAGCGGCTGAGAGTCATTCGCCGCCAACCCGTGAGCGAAGTTATGTCGCCGCGTGTGTTGAGCATTCAACAGAACGAGTCTCCGGCCGCAGCCTTATGGACTCTGTTAGAGCATCGAATTCACGCGCTCCCCGTGCTGACGGACCTTTACCTTACGGCGCTGGCGACCACGAGTGATTTCCTGCGTGAGTTCTCCTACGGCGGATCGCTGGCCGCTTGCATATCCGTCAGTGAGACAATGCAAACGCCGAGCGAATCTATCGATTGTGCTGCGACACTCGATGACGTCGCGATGACGATGCACTTTGCCCAATCCGATGCAATTCCGGTCGTTCGTGGAGACTTGCCACTGGGGGTCGTTTCGCGCCGCGACCTCGGTCGGTTGAAGCTTCGGCAAACATTGCGCGAGGTGTTTGGAAGCGACATGCAGGCGGATGGTGCCGCGACAATCTTGGCACTGGCTGCGTCAGCACCTACAATTCGGCCCGGCGAGCGACTGTGTAGTGCCGCCCACCTGATGCTCGAACATCGGCGGCAAGCCATCGCCGTCGTGAATCAAGCTGGTCGCCTGCTCGGGGTTGTCACGGAAGAGATGGTGCTCCGAGCGATGCTCGACGAAATGCGATTTTGAAAGTGTATGCATGAAAGCCTGGGACCAGCTGAACGAACAGATCATCAGCTGCCAGCGATGCCCAAGGCTTGTCGAGCATTGCGAGAAGGTCGCTCGCGAGAAGCGACGAGCCTATGCCGATTGGGATTACTGGGGCCAGCCAGTCCCGAACTTCGGCGATCCTCGCGCAAGGTTACTGATCGTTGGACTTGCGCCCGGTGCGCATGGAGCGAATCGAACGGGCCGCATGTTCACTGGCGATCGTAGCGGTGATTGGCTATTTCGTGCGCTCCACAAAGCGGGCTTCGCCAACCAGCCGCATTCTACGACAGCGGGTGACGGGCTGAAGCTCGTCGACTGTGCGATCACCGCCGCCTGCCATTGCGCACCGCCTGACAATAAACCGACGACGGACGAAGTGTACCGCTGCCATCCATTCCTCCAACAAACGATCGACCAACTCCCTGCTCGCGTTTTTCTCGCGCTGGGACAACTCGGTTGGAAGGCCATGCTTGCAGAAGCCAAACGTCGTGGCTGGTGGACTGGAAAACAACCGAAGTTCGGGCACGGGGCGAAAGTAAAACTCGCGGAAGATCGCTGGTTGCTCGGCAGCTATCACCCCAGCCAGCAAAACACATTTACGGGCCGGCTCACGGAAGCGATGCTTGATAGCGTGTTTCGCGACGCTCGACGACTGATTCGATAAATCGGCTCGCGTTGTCGCACTTTCGCCCTTTCGCTATAATCCGCAACTTGCATCAGAACCCCTAGTACGTCAGGCTTTCCAGCGGTACGTCAGGCATTTCAGCCTGACTCGTCACCCTAGAAAGGCGGGCGGACAACGACAAGGAACTCAGACGACGAACCAACGGATTGGCATAGGCCACGACACTCACAGACTCGCGGAAGGCGGACCGCTTCGTATTGGTGGCGTCGAGGTGTCTCACGATCGACACGCGGTCGGGCACAGCGATGCGGACGTGCTGTTGCATGCGATCACCGACGCAGTCCTTGGTGCAGCCGCACTGGGCGACATTGGCGAGTTGTTCCCGGATTCCGACGAAGTCAACCGAGGCCGTGACTCGGCCGACATGTTAAAACTTGCTTATCGAAAAGTCGTCGCAGCGGGTTATCGAGTCGTTAATCTCGACTGTATCGTGTTTGCACAACGCCCTAAACTCAGCCCCTACAAGCAAGCCATTCGCGAACGCGTGGCGGCTATTTTGGAGATCACTCCCGACGTGGTCGGCGTAAAGGCCAAGACCGGCGAAGGGGTCGACTCGGTCGGCCGCGAGGAGGCCATCATGGCACAGTGCGTCGTTTTATTGGAAGCTCGAACATAGATCGATCCCGCCACCGCGCGTGGCATTTCAACTACTCACAACTCAACGGATTGAGATGTCAACTGCAACCGCTCCCACTTTGGAATCGACTCGAGGTCAACGCTCGATGAGTATACGCATTTACAACACGCTGACGAAGACAAAAGAGCCGTTCGAGCCGATCACGCCCGGCAAGGTCGGTATCTATCTTTGCGGGCCCACGGTCTACAAAGAGGCCCACATCGGTCACATGGTCGGGCCGGTCATTTTCGACACGATCAAGCGATACTTGACGTATAACGGCTTCGAGGTGAACTGGGTCGTCAACATCACCGACGTCGATGACAAGCTCATTAATCAGTCGCGAGAACGTGGCATCACGATGTCGCAAGTCGCGACTGAGATGACGATGGACTACTGTGCGAATTTGCTTGCGATGGGCGTCGATCAAATCACCAGCATGCCGCGTGCTACCGAAAACATGGTCGAGATCATTCAGTTCATTGAAGGGTTAATCGAGAAGGAGTTCGCCTACGAATCGGGCGGGGATGTATTCTTTGATGTCCAAAAGAATCGACACTACGGAAAGCTGAGCAACCGCTCGGCGGACGATCAGCAAGGCGAAGGTGGCGGTGCGGCAGCGAAGAAACGTTCGGCCAGTGATTTTGCCTTATGGAAATCCGCGAAACCCGATGAGCCAGCCTGGGACAGTCCTTGGGGCCAGGGGCGACCCGGTTGGCATATTGAATGTTCGGCGATGAGCCGCCGGTTGCTTGGCGAGTCGTTTGACATTCACGGCGGCGGATTGGATCTGATGTTTCCGCATCACGAGAACGAAATCGCCCAAAGTGAATGCTACCACGGTGTGCCGATGGCGAAGTATTGGATGCATAACGGACTGCTTCGCTCGGGCGAGGCCGGCAAAGTCGGTGGACGCAGCGATCGCGAAGCACCTTCGACCGAACCCGTCGAACAAGCAGCCAGCGGAAAGATGAGTCGTTCGGCGGGAGCTGGCGGGTTGCGCGAGCAGCTTCAAAAACATGGTGGCGAGAAGATTCGCTTCTTTCTTTTGAAAACGCATTATCGTAGCACGGTTGTCTATAGCGAAGCGGCGCTCGATGAAGCGGCGATTGCGCTCGACAAGTTCTATGTTTTCTTCGAGCGCTACGAACGGATCACAGGACGCAGCTTTTATCGCGATGCAGGTGACGATCGCAAATTGATCCAAAGCCGCGATGAGAACGACTTCGCGCCCGGTGACAGTGAGCTGCTCGCCGAAGTGAAATCCTATCGCGATGCCTACCTGACCAAGATGGACGACGACTTCAACACAGGCGGTGCCGTGAGCGAACTCTTCAATCTGTTGGGCAGCTTGAACAAGTTTGCCGACCAACAGCATCTCGAAGAGGCAGCGAAGCGATCTCCAGCCGATCTCGAACAGTTCTGTCGAGGTGTCGAGGTGTTGCGCGAGCTAAGTGCGATCTTGGGGTTATTCCTGAAGCCCGCGACCACTTCCGACTCCGGTGGCAACAAAGAAGTGCTAGACAAACTCGTCCGGACGTTTATCCGCATGCGAGCCGACGCGCGACAGAATAAAGACTTCGCCTTATCCGACCGAATCCGCGACGAGTTGACGGCCGCTGGCATTACGCTCGAAGACCGCAAGGATGGCACGACGTGGCGGCTGGGGAACTAGAAACGACGTGCTTCCTAAGTCGCGACATCGCGAGTAGCGGTCGTGTCGCATAGAATGGATTGCTATGACAGCTCACATTACAAGCATTTCGATCAGCGGTCTGCGGACGCTCGAACAGTTCAAGCTCGATCTCGGTGGTTTGACCGTGCTCATCGGTGAGAATGGGAGTGGCAAGAGTTCAGTGATTGAAGCGTTCGAGTTGCTTCGTCGATTGACGAATAATGAATTCACCAGCAACTACAACCACATTCACGGTGGTGACGGATTGTTGCTACGACAAGGCAGCCAGGAGATTCGACTGCTCGTGGAGCTTTCGCAACTTGGCTCGTGGCAAGCGACATACGAAGTCTGGTTTTCGAAAGTTGGAGTTCGATACGAAGCAATCCGCGTTTGCGCGGAGGATTCGACATGGATTAGGCCGGTCAATCGCAGCTTAAACGAGCTGGAAGTGTTCTCGCTTAGCGGTGACAGCGGCTTCCGTGAGTTGATTTCCGCATACGAATCGGCAATCAACCAAAGGGCCTCTGGCCATCCCGATCAAATTGTGCGAGATGTGATTGACGCTATACGGCACATCGATGTACATCTACCCTTCGACACACTTGCTCATTGGGCCGCGAAGTCTCAAGGCAGTCGCGTGCCGCCCATGCGTGATTCTGTTACGATCGCTCCCGCTCCGAAACTTGATCGGTTCGGCAGCAACTTGCCGTGTGTCTATCACCAATTGCAAAACGAGTCTTCCCGCGAGCAGTGGGACTACACGATGGAACTGGTCAGGATGGGCCTGGGAGAGTGGGTGGAATCTGTCAATACGCGTTCCGATCCCGGTGGGGGCAGGATTGCTCTGTCGGTCAAGCCGCGGCACACGGATACGCAAATACCTGCGGCCAGTTTGTCCGACGGCCAACTCGCTTACTTAGCGTTCGTCGCGTTGACTCAACTTCCAACGGAACGATCCGTGCTCTGCTTTGACGAAATCGAGCTTCACCTGCATCCAAAAATGCTGAGCCAGGTCTTGTATCTTCTTGAAGTCGTTGCGGAAAAGGTTCCCGTTGTGGTGACGACTCACTCGCGACGATTGTTGGACTTACTCAGTAATCCAGCCTCTTCGGTTGCGATTCTCGATTTCGACTCGCAGCGATGGCGAACCGAGTTGCGGCGGTTCGACGCTGAAGCATTGAGCGCTTGGCTAAAGGATTACGAGGGCCTTGGGAAGATTCTCGACGCAGGCTATCAGGAGTCGTTTCTCTCTGAGCCTGCCTCTTAGGGGACATCGCCTGATGCCTGTCACGGTACTCTACGAGGATGATTGGGGACCCGGTGAAGAGTTCAAATTGCACCACTTCGTAGGTCAATGTGTGATCGATTGCCTCGGTTGGACTCTTCCATTACACCAAGTGCGTACGTCGCGCCTCCAAGGTATTCCGGTCGGCGGCAACGCCGATCTACGGAAGAAGTGTCAACGCGATCTAAAGAAACTGTCGGATCGAAATCTTCGTGTCTTCGCATTGTACGATAATGACAAAGCTGCCAGACTCGTCAACCTCGTCGGCAATGCCTGCCGCCCGATGATTTGTCAGCGTCTGAAAGAGGGATGTGACCCAGTGAATAAACTGGAGATTGTCTTGCTTCAAAAGAACTTGGAAACGGTGATTGAAGTGATCCGTGACTCCGGATTGACGTCGATCCAACCCCAAATCTTTCAGGATGCACTTTGCAAACGTCGCGCTATGCGAGACCGCGTATTTAGCCACTGCGCTTATCTACTCACTCCAGACGCTCGGACGCGGTTGCTAGAACGGCTACCGGACTTGGGCCGTCTCGTATCAAGAATCGCCGAATGTCTTAAGCAGGAGCCTAGCGGCGCATGACAGACGCAACAACGATCGGACAAAAGATACTCGGTATCGACCCCGGCCTGAATATCACGGGCTACGGGGTTTTGGAGATTACGGTCAGCGGTCCCAAGTTGACCGAGGGCGGTGTGATTCGCGGCGGCAGCGATCACTCGCTGGAGGCCAGATTGCGAGAACTGTTTACCGGCCTCAACGAAGTTCTCGATGCCTTTCAGCCGTCGGCGATGGCGATCGAGGAACTGTACTCGCACTACGAGCGTCCGCGAACCGCCATTCTGATGGGACACGCGCGCGGTGTCTTATGTCTGGCTGCGGCACAACGGAACATCCCGATCATGCACTACGCCGCAACGCAAGTGAAACGCATGCTCACCGGCAACGGGCGAGCGCCGAAAAGTCAGATGCAGTTGGCGATTTGCCGCGAGCTTGGTCTCGCCGCGCCGCCAGAACCTCCGGACGTCGCCGACGCCCTCGCGATCGCGCTCTGTCACCATCACCTGGGGCGAAAAGTCGCCTAACCGTCGCCTAACCTCAACCTGGAACCACACCCTTGATCACGAAGCTTACCGGCAAGTTGCTGTCCGTCGAAGATGATTCCGTCACCGTGTCCGTCGATCCGTTCGAGTATGAAGTCCTGATCCCGGACTTCAATCGGCGGCAACTGCAATCGCAGCTCGGCAAGCCGGTCAGCTTTCACACGATCCACTATATGGAAGGCAATCCGGCACACGGCCGCATGACGCCGCGATTGATCGGGTTCCTCCGCAAGGTGGAGCGTGAGTTTTTCGAGATGTTTTGCTCGGTGGATGGCGTGGGAGTGAAAAAAGCCTTGCGGGCGATGGTCAAGCCAGTGCAAGATGTGGCGGTCATGATCGAAGAACAGGACGCCAAAGGTTTGTCGACGCTGCCTGGAATCGGAGCGGCGACCTCGGAGCGGATCATCGCCAAGCTGCGGCGCAAGATGCCCAAGTTCGCGCTCTTGGTTGGACGCGAAGAACCGGGCGCGGTGGTTGATGATCAACGTGACGTCGTCGAAGATACGTTCCGGGCGTTGTGTGCTTTGGGGCACAGCGAATCGGACGCCAAGAAGTTGCTCGATTCGGCGTTGGCATCCAAGAAACGCTTCAAGGACGTGAACGCACTGCTGACGGCAATCTACGAACAAAGTCATGGCCGAGATTGAATACATCGAACCGTCGTCGCGAGCCCAGTTCGACGCAGCAATTATCGATCAAGATTCTCTTGCTCCTCACGGACACCCCTGCGACGCCTGTGGCTGTCCGATCGAAGCCGACGATAAATTCTGTCCTGCGTGTGGTCTCGCACAGGTGGTCGAAGCCACAATCGTTTCCGACTCGAAGGAAACCAATCAAAAGCACTTTCGTTGCGACAACTGTGGCAGCGAAGTCACTACCGATCCTGACCAGCGAAGTAATGTCTGTCCGTTCTGCGATTCAACCTATGTGGTCGAACTGCAACAGCGAACAAATAGGCAGCGTCCCGAGTTCGTGGTCGGTTTTGCCGTGACTCGCGAACAGGCTCTGGAGAAGTTCCGCGAATGGATTGCCGCGAACTCTTGGTTCCGTCCCGGCGATCTAAGAATGGCGACGCTCGCCAATAAGCAGCAAGGCGTTTATTTGCCGTTCTGGTCGTTCTCGATGCTGGCTCAAAGTCAGTGGTCGGCCACGATTGGCGAGTACTGGTATCGGACAGAGACCTACACGACGACCGATGCCAAAGGGAACACCACGACGCATACGCGGCAAGTCCAGGAAACCGAGTGGTGGCCGCTGTCGGGGAAGCATCATCACTACTACGCCGGGTATCTCGTCTCAGGCAGCAAGGGGCTGCCGCAACAATTGGCGAACGGATCAAGCCTTTCAATATGCCGGCATTGAAACGCTTTGAACCGTATTACCTCGCGGGCTGGTTGTCCGAAGAGTATTCCATTGAACGAGACGCTGCGTTACAAATCTGCCAACAACAGTTTTACGCTCGCGAGCAAAGTAACGTGGCAGCGTTCTTGCCGGGCGACACACATCGCGGGCTCGAGGTGTCGACCAATTTCAGCTCGATCAATTCCGATCTTTGTCTGTTGCCGGTTTACATCTTGAGCTATCGATATCGCGACAGAGTCTATCGCTTCCTTGTCAACGGCCAGACCGGAAAGTGTATCGGCGACAAGCCGCTGTCCTGGAAGCGGATCTGGGTGGCGATTGGTGCGGTAGCGCTGCTCATCGCTTTGGTACTCGCCGGAGTGGCAATCGCGCAGCATGGCTGATCTTCTGCAAAAATGCTCGGTTTGTCTCGCGCTCGTGGACGAGGAAGATCTGTTCTGTGCGAACTGCGGCACCGAAGCTCCCTCACGCCAACAGGTCGCTGCCGGTGAGGCAGAGACTTTTCGGCACAACTTCGAGTGCCAAGGTTGTGGCGCTTCGATGAGCTACGATGCGAGTGCCCAGACGCTTCGCTGTCCGTTCTGCGGCTCCAGTCGTCTCGAAAGCAAACCGGACGCGAAATCGTTACCTCCCGCTCGTGTCGTCCCGCTGGGCATCGGCCGCGATAGTGCGGAGGCGACCATGCGGCGATGGCTCGGTCGCGGGTTTTGGCGTCCCGGCGACCTGGCAGAACGCGCGGCCGTGACGACGATGACCGCCGTCTATGTTCCCTATTGGGTGTTCACGGCAAAGACTTTTACTTACTGGACGGCGGATTCAAGCCAGACACCCTTCGGCGCGAGTGGCGATTGGGTGCCGATGTCGGGCGAGCACCGTGGAAATTATTCCGGGTTGCTGGTCGGTGCCAGCAGCGTGCTCACGCCTGGCGAGACTTCGGCGCTATGTCCTTTCGATCTCGGTCGTGCCGTGCCGACAAATCAGGTTGACCTGGAAAACGTCATCGTTGAACAGTTTTTGGTCCAACGCAAATATGCCAGACCACTGGCACGTCAAGGACTCGAAGACCTCGAACGCGCCGCCTGTGCTCAGTACGTTCCTGCTCGAAATCGCAACTTGAAGGTCAATGTCCGGCTCGAAGGTTTGTCGAGCGAACCGGTATTGTTGCCGATCTGGGTGATGGCATACCGCTATCAGGATCAAGTCTTCCGCTTCCTGATCAATGGACAGACGGGTAAAGCCACTGGGCAGGCTCCCTCGTCGTGGAAAAAAATCGTCGTCGCCATCCTCGTCGCGATCTTGATTTTGCTGATGCTGCTCGGCTGTCTCGGCGTGGGCGGCGCGATCATGAACGCGGACGCGGGCTATCGCGTTCCACCTTCCGCAGCCTTGCGGCCTCTATCTGTGATGCGTAAGGCGAAACTCCCCGCCAACGCGCCAATTCGCGAACAACTCGTTTTCGGCAAGCAGACGAGTTCCAATCAGCGGTTCGTCGAGCACCTGGGCGGTCAGGATCAAGGGTCGTCCGTGCGACCTGTAATCATGGGAGCTGCCGTGCTCAGCGAGCGTTGAATGCAGCCGGATATCCAATCCGCTCGATCAGAATCTGCGAGTCCGGCCTCCGCGTCCACAAACGATCTCTCGCAAGCGCCGCATCGTTGGCAACCTCGTAGTCTTCGGATTCCACGTCGATCGCGACAAACTGCCCGCGAAACTGAGGTTCCAGCAGCGCGCGTAACCGTGATTCGTAGATTTGAACTCCACGCTCACCGATCTCCTCGCGTAATAATCTGCGCGTCGGCATTCGGAATCTCCCAAGAGTCGGTTTACTTAATGTTCGGATACTTCACGGGTGCTCACGAATTTTGCTAGACTAACACTTCCGTCGCGATAGCGGTTTACTTGAACAAAACGTTCGCCAGCAAATGGAGCTTGCTAGAAATTGAAAACGAGAGCACCTCGAAACCGAACGCTCACCTGTGATGACGAAGAACGCGCCAAACTATCATCCAATCTGCTCACGCTTGAGTGTCAAACCTCCTCCGCCGAATTGTGCGACCGGATCGTAAACCAAGACCTCTTCACCGCTGCCGGGTTCCTGCCTGCTGGCTTTGTCGATCTCCTCGTACTTGACCCACCTTACAATCTGTCAAAGGACTACAACGGGAGCCCGTTCCAAGTAAAGACCGACAGCGGCTACCAAGAATGGTTTCGCCACTTGGCCCAGCAATTGCGACCAACACTTGCACCGCACGCGACAGTCTACGTGTGCTCTGACTGGAAGACGTCCATTCTAATTGCGCCCGTTCTTCAAGAGTTCTTTCAGATTCGCAACCGGATCACATGGGAGCGAGAAAAGGGACGCGGGGCGAAATCGAACTGGAAAAACAACACCGAAGACATCTGGTATTGCACCCTATCGGACAGTTACGTTTTCAATGTGGACGCCGTAAAGCTGAAACGAAAGGTCATTGCTCCATACCGAGACTCAAACGGTAAGCCAAAAGACTGGCAGGAAGATGATGATGGCAACTACCGCTTGACACATCCGTCGAATATTTGGACGGATATCACGATTCCATTCTGGTCAATGCCCGAAAACACTGACCATCCCACACAGAAGCCTGAAAAGCTAATTGCGAAGCTCATTCTGTCGAGTTCCAACGAAGGCGACTTTGTTTTCGATCCGTTTCTTGGAAGCGGCACGACTGCCGTCGTCGCGAAAAAGCTTAATCGACACTACTGTGGAATTGAACAAGATGTTGAGTATTGCTGCTGGGCAGAGAAGCGCCTCGCGCTTGCGGACGTCGATTCAGGTATTCAAGGCTACTCGGACGGTACATTTTGGGAACGTAATACTCTCGGAGATCAAAAACAAAAGAAACCGGTACGTTCGTCCCAGACGATGAGCCTGTTCGATGAGTGATCCGCTCGACATGGTCGTGGCATTCGTCGCAGCACACGATGGCATCAACGACAAAGCGAAGCTGTGTGCATTATTGGTGACGGAATTCGGTCTCACCCGCGATCGTTCTGTATTTTACTGTGCCGATTTCGCGATCAGATTCAGTTCGTCTGCAACAGCGAGTTTCTCGAACACAGTCGCATCACTTTCCCGGCTGCAGAAGTTTGATGATAGACCATTTATTTCCTGCAACGTCTCGCCGAAGGTGAACCATTTGCTCCTTGCGAACTCGAACCTTCTCAAAAAAGTCAGCCACACTTCGCAACAACTTCGGGTAAACAATATCAGAGGATCATTCAACGGATCAGATATCATGCGCGAATTGGCGGGCATAGAAAACTGCCCGCGGAATTTCTCACGTCTTTTCGCCATTCATGAAGAAATCGGTTTCGATGGCAATCTGGCTCGCCTCGTGGAAGCTACCAACAACATTTCACCAACCGGCACGAGGTTCGTTGTAACCGAGGCTGCAGCGACAAACATTTTCTCCGCTCCAAGCCGAGCTGTCGCCTTCCTCGCGTCTCCTGATGCGGCGACTCTCAAATCCGAGCTGGACGCAAACGTCGATCAATTCCGAAATGAAATCTTGCTGGCAGCATTGATTGAGAATGTCAACGTTCGGGGGCGAGTTATCGAGTACCTGATTGCGGGCGAAGACGCTGCACTTAGGGATGCACTCGTCCATGCACTTCAGAAAAAGAATGCGAAAGGGCTTCCTCAGTTCAAGACGGAAAACACCTTGGGCGATTACACGCGAGTGTTTGATGCGTTTCACACGGAAACGGATGTCAAAACAAAGATCCTGATCCTGAGTTCAAACCCCAAGGCTTACAACATTGACAAAATCTTGGAATTCCTAGCGCAAGATGAAACGGTTTTTTTGTTCTATTTTGTTGGCGTGGACCCCGGTCGTACTGTAACGCCCGTGCTGATTTCGATGTTTCAATCACAACTGATTGCCGGCACCATCACACTCAAGCATTGGGCGGGTCGGAATTCCCGTGGCGTGACCCTATTCGAAGGCGATACTGTAGGTGAACTCATCGCGAATCCCAACAATCATGTAGATGTCGAGGCATCGCGAGTGTTTTTGCGGTGTCTGATCGAATTGTGATCAAAAGCTGGCGAACAAGTACGACTTTGACTTCGCGAGTCTTCGGGCCGAAGCTCTAGCCCTTGGTTTAAGAGGCCCGGTAGCACCTCGTAAAGAGCCACCACCTAAGAAGCATCACACATCGCTGCGCGAGGTTTGCGATGCTCGATTCGTAACGTAGTATGTTGTGCGTTGTCGTTGCGTCAAACTGAGTTTGCACTCGCGATGCCCAATGGTACAATGATGCCATGATTCGAGCATATGATGAAATCGTTGAATTCATCGCCGCCGGCGCGACGTCAGCCTCTGTTGCGGACTTTGAACCTTCGCAACAGACAAAGAACCACGTCGCGGAATTGGTTCACAAGGAAAAGACGATCGGCTTGACCGCTGACGAATCGTCCGAACTTGATCACTTCATGAAGCTCGAACACCTCATGCGTCTTGCCAAGGCACGCGCTCGAATGCTCTGTTCGCAATGACCAGCTACGTCAGTGTCGTACCACGTTCCGAGCGACTGTGGCGTCTGCTATGATGCGAGGCACTGATTGTTGCCGATCACGGAGGGAGCCGACACCGACGATGCCGCCAGAGACTGTGCTGGAAGGCGTGCCCGAACCGCCCCCCGAGGATGACGATCGCGACTTGCGTCCGCAGACAATGCACGACATGGTCGGGCAATGCGAGGTGCGCGAGCGATTGGGAATCGCGGGCGACGCGGCGCAGAAACGCGGGCGGCGAACCGCTCGGGTTCCCGAAAAGGGGATAAGTCCAAATGTATTACATACTGGACTTATCCCCTTTTCTCGTTCTGACCTCCCGGTGAATCACTTGCCAGTAAGTTCGCGAAAAACATCATTACCTTCGGTATGGATTCTCCCGCCTGTCAGCCGAAACTGAGCGCCGACGGGTGTAAATACTTGCGGTGCGGCAAGGACTCTCCCGTCGACGACAACGACCAACTTGGTGCCCTTAGCGGTTGCTGTCGTTGCTCTCAAGAGCTTGTTACCGCCCGTGGGGTGCAGGACGATTGACAAGGAAGAATAGCCTTGATTCTCCGCTGCCGTCGTCAATTGTATTGTCGAAACGTCCGCACCAGTAATGATCGGCAGATTTGCCACGGGGAGCATAGTGTCTGTATCAGGTTCGATGAAAGACAGTCCGTTTGGAGCTGCTGTCGTGGCCACCGTGAATACTTCGAACTGGACTGACTTCGAGATGGGCAATGGCCCTAGGTTTGGATTGCTTGGTTTCGCGAGCAGTGGCAGCAAGCCCAGATAGGACGCAACGATGAGGGTGAAAGCCAGGAGGGCTCGCAGGCTGAATTGGCCCCGACGAAGACTAACGCGAACACGGTAGAGAAGCACCGCCGTCATCACGAACGGCAGGACAATCGCAATTACGATCGGTAATGCATGAATGGCGCGGCCGGTAGCGGCCCACCCCGTGGTTCGCAAGGATATCGCCAGGGCTGTCTCCACCACGAGCAGCACTGCGAGAACCGATAGCCGAGTACGTGAAAACCCTTGATTCATGTATTCTGAGCAGCACACTGGCATTGGGGCAGCATGCATCCGATTTCGTCGGCGAACCGATATTATTCGGGTCGATCGCGGCAAAAAAGATTATTCGCGATAATCGCGGATAATGCAATAATGCTTGCGCGGTCCAGACCGGCAACGCGGCAGGGAGAAGGTAGCGTTACAACTTGGCAAATTAGACGTCCTACGTCTCGGAAGACTTCGGAAGTCTGCGCGAAACCAGACCACTACCCGCGCCTGCGAAAGGCTCGATCACGGTGTCGGCGAATTGGCGAGTTGCTCAAAACTCGATGTTGTAAGACGTAAACACGCCTTCCCGCTGGAAACGCGGATCGTCCGAAAGCGTGAACGTTGCGAGTGCTTCGAACCACGAACGAGAACCGGTCTTCCGCAAGTATCGCAGGCCAAAGCCCGTCACCGCGACGCCGTCGGGCGACTCGAAGGCGACTTCCGGAATGAGCGATTCATCTTGATGATGCCGGAACAATTGAACGCCGAAAGCGACCCCGATATTCTGTACGGGCAACGACCCTACCGCGATCCGGACCAGTGGGTTCGTCTCGAACGCCGTACGCAGACGATTCAGATTTCCACCGCTGATCGGGGTCCAGCCAGCACTCTTGTAAAACGCGTTGCAATAATAAGCGGCTTCCTGAAAGCCAAGTCGATTGTTGTCGAAGTACACGGAGCGGTTGCCCTCGAGCGTGAACAACTGGCCGTCGCCGAGACCGCCGCGATCGCCAAACTTGAACAGACCGCGCGCCGCCAACGATGTGGGGCCCAGGAACGTTGTTCCGCTTAAGGCGGCAAAGTGCGAATCTCGCGTCGAATCGAAATCGTGAGCCACATACGCATACGTCGCTTCGTAGAAATCGCCTCGATGGTCGGCTTGAGCATGCACTCCGTACAACGTACCGTCGGCGTTCGAGAACGCATCGACGTCGTTGGCTCCATAAATCAGCTGCACGTTAAGATTGCTGAGATTGCCAAGATAAATCGTGTTCTTACTTAACACCACGCCCTGAATCTCGTCATTCATCAACAACGAGTTGTGCAGCGCCAAAGGGAACTTGCCAACGACGAAGTTGTAATCCATGACGGCAAACGGATCGAGGTACGCGCCGAAGATGCTGTGCAGTTCACCTTCGAACCAGTAACGCTGTGGCTCGGCAGTATCATTGCTCAC
>CAUJKL010000585.1 GCA_963204995.1 Planctomycetota bacterium
GTGCCCTGCGCCCGTGGGATGGATGGACCGGAACAACTCGGGGATGCGGCGCATGCGTTCGTCTATCGCGGTCATTGTCATCGGCAGTCTTTCGCGCTGTTCTTTCTCGATGACCGTTGTGGCGCACAGAGGCAGCAGCCCCACCATCGAGCGCACCTTAAGCCGCGTGCTGCTGCCATCCGGCAACAGCAACAAGTCGTAGTAGAAACCGTCCTCCTCGTCCCACATCCCGTCCTGTCCGGGCCGGTTCATACCGGCGGCGATGAAGTAGAAGTGCTCCGCGAACTTGAGCACCATCTCCTCGTAGGTGCGGTCGTGAACGGCCAGTTCGATGGCCAGTTCGAGCATGTTCTGGCTGAACAAGGCCATCCACGCCGTACCGTCGGCCTGTTCGAGATGACCGCCCGTGGGCAGCGGGGCACTGCGGTCGAAAACGCCGATGTTGTCCAGGCCCAGAAAGCCTCCTTCGAAGACATTCTTCCCGAAGCGATCCTTGCGGTTGACCCACCAGGTGAAGTTCAACACCAGCTTGCCGAACGTCGACTTGAGGAACTCAAGGTCCATGTCGCCGCGCAGTGCCAACTCTGTGCGATGCAGAAACAGCGTCGCGAACGCATGCACCGGCGGGTTCACGTCGCTGAAGTTCCACTCGTACGCCGGCATCTGCCCGCTGGGATGCAGGTAGACGCTGCGCAGCATTAGTTCCATTTGCTTCTTGGCGAAGTCCGGGTCGACGATCGCGATTGGAAGCGTGTGAAAAGCCAGATCCCAAGCCGCATACCAAGGATACTCCCACTTGTCGGGCATCGAGATGACGTCCCGGTTCAGCATGTGGAACCACTCCCAGTTTCGCGACTTGCGATGTCCGTGATGGAGTGGGTTGGAGTTATGTTCGTCCAGCCAGTTATCGCCATCGAAGAAGAAGAACTGTTTGCTCCACAGCATGCCTGCGATCGCCTGACGCATCACGTTGGCTGCATCGGGCGAAACCGAGGACGGTGTCACCGAGCGATAGAATTCGTCCGCCTCCTGCAGACGCGTGGCGAAGGTCCGATCAAACTCCTGACCGAGGCCGGGCGGTGCGGATTTGTTCTGTGCGTTGGTGGTGGCATCGGTCCGTCCGCTCAGACGCAGCCGAACGGTCGCCGACTCGCCCGGTGCAAGCTGCAGCCGGTAGTGCGCGGCGACCTTGGTTCCTTGCTTGGCGGGATTCACCACATTCGGATTGCCATGCACCACGCAGTCGTTGATCCCGTCCTTCACGTAAGGGCTGTCGTTTTGTTGGCCGGGGAAGAGTCGCTCGTGGTTGGTTTCGTTCTCCGTAAACAGCAGCGGCACGTCGCCTTCACAGGCAAAGATGAATTCGCCCAACGACGAGTGTCTGGCCACGGCGGCGCTCGATCCCGCTACTGCCTTGACCTGCGTGATCTCTGGTTTCTCGGTCGCTCGGTTGGAGTCGGCAATCCACGACGCCCAATTGTTCCGAAACCAGAGTGTCGGCAGCAGATGCAGTTCCGCCGCCTCCGGTCCCCGGTTGATGGCGGTGATCTTTACCAAGATGTCCTCGGCATCCGCTTTGGCGTATTCCACAAAGACATCGAAGTAGCGGTTCTCGTGAAAGATACCGGTGTCGAGTAGCTCGTACTCCATTTCTTCCCGCGAACGACGACGGTTGGTATCAACCAGATCCGCATACGGGAACGCTCGCTGCGGATACTTGTACAGGTACTTCATGTAGGAATGGGTTGGCGTACTGTCCAGGTAGAAATAGTACTCCTTAACATCCTCACCGTGATTGCCTTCGCTGTTGGTGAGCCCGAAGAGCCGCTCTTTCAGAATCCCGTCCTTGCCATTCCACAGTGCCAGCGCAAAGCAGAGATACTGCTGGTCATCCGAAATGCCGGCGATACCGTCCTCGCCCCAACGGTAGGCGCGCGAGCGGGCATGATCGTGGGTGAAGAAATTCCAGGCGTCACCTCCTTCGCTGTAATCCTCGCGTACGGTTCCCCACTGCCGCTCGCTCAAGTAAGGCCCCCATTTCTTCCACGGCTCTTGCGACAAGCGGGCCTGTTCTAATCGATGCTTTTCTGCGTTCATTGCAGCCTCCCAAGTTGTTGTTTCGTGATCAATACTGCAACCCAAACACTCATGTCTTTGCGGTCCGGCATTAGTTCAACCGGTGTCGCGGATCGTCTTTGCTTTGTCGCGGAGCAATTGGAACAGAGTTAGCCCGGCGCGGATCTGTGCCATTTGTTTCTGGAACAGCGGCGCGTCGAGGTATCGCGGCCGCAGTGGAGGCGGCGCAATAATCTCTCGCGCCTGAAGCTCTTGTACAAGTGGCACGTGCTCGACAGCGATTTTTCCCACCAACAGCGGTTCCAGTTCGCCACCGTCTCGCAGATAGTCCAACAATTGGCCGATGCCGCGGACGTAAACTGCGTCCTTCGTCAGTCCGCCGCCGCGGTAAATTCGCAGCGTGATGGTAAATGCCGTGCGGGCGGCGAACCCCCAGGTGTCGTGCAGTTCGCGGAACGTGTCGACGAACGTCGCGCCGTCGATCATCAACCGTGCCGCGACCACTCGGCCCAGCAACAAACGCTTGCGCGGCTGGCTAAATCCGCCGACGAACGCTTCCGACAACACAGCGATTCCTTCCTGCAGCGGATCATAGCCGGCGAGTCCCGAATAGAGCTGACGAAATGGCTGTGCCCGACCGTTCCAGTACGTCAGCACGTGCGTGCCAACTTCGTGTTGGATGAGTGCCTCGGCGCGCGATGCCGGAATCGTCGTATCGGCACCGATCAACAGCGAACCATGTGAGACCATCAGCCCCGTATGGATGTCGTCGCGCAGCTCAACGCGAGCCGCAAACTTGATCTTGTCCGTTGGCCACTGCTTACGAAACAATTCGAATTCGGCTTCGGCTCGCTGCGCGAAGGCTCTTGCGTCCAGCGCTGGCTCGCTCGATTTCTCGCGTTCTGTCGGCGGCATTTTGCCAAGCATCTCGCGGGCCACGCCGTACAACTCATCGTCAACGCCGCCGAACAGTTGTATGCTCCCGTGGACAAATCGCGGCGTGTTCATGTCCAACAGCAAAGTGATCTGGCGATCCAGTTCATCCTGCTTCTCGCGGAACAACTGGTACAGCGCCGGATCGTCGACCTTCTCGATCGGCACTTTGAAGAGTGAACGCTTCAGCAACGTCGGTTCGACAGGTACGGGGCGGTACTGCAAGACTGGCGCCTGTTGGAATTTCGACGCTTTGAACTCTTGCCACGCCTCGGCCGAGTTGACCGGCGTGACGAGCAGCAGAAAATCGAAACTGTCTGCCACCGCAGCAAGCTCTCGGTCCACCTGCCAAACCGTGCGCGAAATCGTCCGCGCGCCGATGGCGTTATAGCTTTGTAGGCGAAGCGTCGTCCAGCGACATAGATACTGGTACACCCAACGCCTCAGCGCCGTCGTCAACTCGCGGCGCACATTGCGTAGAATTTGCGGCCAGGCTTCGCCCGTAGCCGGATCGCGATAAACGGGCGGCACCTCCAAGCCGAACCGAATGCACTTTCCGGCGCGTGCGTCACGCTCGCTCAACAGCGGTTCCAAACCGTGCGGCGCAGGTGGCAAACCGCGCCGGACGACGACCTCGACCGATCGATCCGCGATCTTGGTGCGGGACAGTTCAAGTTGCAGCGATTCGACAAGCGGGATCAATGCGGAGCGTTTCGGGCCGTAGACTACAAACCGCGGCGGCTGGCCAGCATCGGGCTGGGGGCCGCCCCACACTTCGAGTAGAAGGAAGTTGCCGAAGGCCTCCACGCCGAGTCGTACAATCGTCTCGGTCAGCTCAGTAACGTCATCCTGCTCGCCAACGACGAGTGAGCTGGAGGCATGAGCCAACAGCTTATCGGTTGCCCGATCGGTGCCGCGCTGACGATGAACAACCAGTAGCGGCTGAGGACGGTCTAGCTGTAGATGTCCTCCACCGGGAAGCCGCCGTCGCACTCCGCGCCCCGCGAGCGCGTTTCGTTTGACGGCTTCGATAATCTTGTCCATCGCTCGCCTTTCCACTTCAGATCACTCACCGACCTTGGATCGTTCCCTCAACTTGACCTTTAAGTAGCCGGAACTCCGGCAATCAGCATCACGACCGAGCGTGCTTCGGCAGGATACACGTCGGTTGTCACCGTCGGTGCGGTTTCCCACGGCACAATGTCGTTGGGCGCTTCGGCCAGGACTTCCTTGACTTGCTGCTCGTCAGCGAGGCTCACCGAAGTCTGTCTTGACGTAGTGGTGGGTATAGTGCGTTTCATGGTTACTCGAATCGTTGTCGAACGCTAATGAAAAGCGGTGCTGTCCAACTAATCTGTCTCTGGTGAAACCCATTGGTTTCCCCAGCCGGTGTATAGATCGTGTAAAAATACCTTCCAGTCCTCGGCGGTTCGGCTGGCGGGATAGGGCTCGGGACGAATTGGCTCGTCAGCGCTCCAGACAATGCGAAACTGACCATCGTTCTGAATCTGGCCGACGCGAGGGGTCTTGAAACAATGCTGAGTATCCGGGTCGATGCGGACGTCGCCTTCCGGAGCGGCGAGGCGCTGATTCAGCATCACCCGGCGAATCAGCTTCGGCTCGATACTCTGCGCTTCTTGCACGGCCTGAGCCCATAAATGAACTCCCACG
>CAUJKL010000586.1 GCA_963204995.1 Planctomycetota bacterium
AGATGTATGCCGATGTGGATTGGGAGGCGATGGTCGTTGACGGAACGCGCGTCGAAGCGGGGACGACCGTGGCAAAACTGACGGGATCGACACGCGATTTGCTGACCGTCGAGCGCCCGGTGCTGAATTTTCTCGGAAAACTTTCGGGGATTGCAACGCTGACGAGTCGTTACGTCGATCGTGTCGCAGGTACGAAGGCCCGTATCTATGACACTCGCAAGACGACCCCGGGCTGGCGACGATTGGAAAAGTACGCCGTTCGCTGCGGCGGCGGCACAAACCACCGCACTGGCTTGTTCGACGCGATATTGATCAAAGACAATCACCTGGCCCAGGGAGGTTGGAACCCGGCGGCGGCAATTCTGGCCTCGCGCGAGTTCCTCGACCAGCAACAAGGCGCAACGCAGAGTCTCGCGGAAACGTTGGTCGAGATCGAAGTTGATACACTCGAACAGCTGTCCGAAGCGTTACGGGCCGCGCCCGATATCGTGTTGCTCGACAACATGAGTTGCGACGAGTTGCAGGAAGCCGTCAACAGACGCGACGCGGAGGGAAAGTCGACCGAGCTGGAAGCGTCTGGTGGCATCACCTTGGAGACGCTCCGCGCTGTCGCCGAAACGGGAGTCGATCGTATTAGCGTTGGTGCGATCACACATTCGGCCATCGGGCTCGATTTCGGGCTCGACTGGTTGGCATAAGATGACCGACCGTTGATCACTTGCGAGTCTTGGCGGCCCGTTCGAGGCTCGCGCGTCGCGATACCAGTCGAATCGCCGTCCTAACTCTTGATGACCAAAGGACTTCCCAGCCCACTAATAAAGGGCTATACTTTCACACTATCTGAAGGGCCGACTTGCCCTCTCCCGCAACTTCCGGCTCGGAATGTCGCGCATCAAGAATCACACGAGATCAGAGTCCACGATATGCCGAACTCGGACCCCAAAAGCCGTTGGAAGTCTCTTGCCGCCTCGCTGGGTGTTGAAGGCGAGCCCGCTTCGACGCCGGAACAAGAAGTGGCACAAACGGAGGCACCAGAGTCAGAGCTTCCCGCAGAGCCTGTTCAGCAAGTAACGCAATCGACCGCTCCCGCACCGCCTTCGCCTTCGGCTCCGCTGCCGACTACAGCAGCTCCCAAGCCAAAGAAAAAGAGCCACTGGAGCAGCCTCCTCGGGGCATTGGGGCTGGAATCTCCGCAAGATAAAGAAGAAGAATCGACCGAGAACGTTGCGACCGCCGCATCAGAAGTTGCCGCCAGCGCCAGTGAAGCGAGAACGGAGGAGCCCGAATCGGCATCTCCGGTAAGCGAAGTTGAGGAGCCGTACGAAGAGTCCGATCCACTTGTGATGAGTTCCGAAAATGTGATTGACGTAGTGGCGTCTGCGGTTGTCGATGACGATGACGAAGATGAGCCGCCCCGCCATCGGCGGCGACGCGGCGGCCGACGCCGCCGGCACCAGGATCGTGAGCCCGTGCGTGCTGATGATGACGATGCTGATACGGAAGAAGGCTCGCTCGCCGAGGTAGCATCGAGCCCAGTCGTTACGGGAACAGACACTGCTTCGGATCCCGATCTTAAACCCAAGAGCGACGAGGACGAGGATCGACCACGTCGTAAGCGTCGGCGCGGACGTCGGCGTCCTGCCGAGGCGGGGACAGAAGAAGCGAACCAAGGCGACGATGCGGATACTTCCACGAAATCTGAGGAAGCGAACGAGGATGATGAGGAAGGTCGGCCACGACGTAAGCGGCGCCGACGCGGACGGCGTCGGTCCTCAGAAACCGTCAGCGAAGTTGAGTCGACAACCGGCGAAGGTGAAATCGAGTTCCTGGACGACGCAATCGTCGACGCAGATGACGGCGACGAGGAGAATGATGAGCGGTCAAGTCGATCAAGCGGCGATTCAGATGCTGAGGAACGGGACAATGACGAGGAACGCCCGCGCCGACGCAAGCGGCGTCGTGGACGGCGGCGCAGCGGAGCCGCTAGTGACGCAACCGTTTCTTCGGAGGCCAGCGACCGCAGCGACAGTGATGACGTTGTTGCAGAGGGCGATGAGGATAACGAGGAAGAGCGTCCACGGCGAGGACGAAGCCGACGCGGACGTGGTGGAGCGAAACCCGAACGCGACGAGCGTGTGGTCGCCGAGTCCAATGTGACTGATACCGGTGTGGACGATGACGACGACGATAGTGAAGACGGCGAGCCGGGGGGCGAACTAGCTCACCGGAAACTACCTTCTTGGGCAGAAGCGATCGATGTCATTGTGCAGTCGAACCTCGCCGGCCGCTCGAAGTCGCGAGGCCCGCGCAGCGGCAACGGTGGAGGCAACGGAGGCGGTCGCCGGCGCTAGTGGCAACGAGTCGTATCGCGAGCGAGAGAATGCCGACATTCGCCGCTAGTCGATCGCGCTACTTGATCGCGATGGCCTGTTGAAGTGGTCGAAGAACGTGGTCGACAACGTAGTTGTCCACAAGTTCTTCGCAGACCTCAGCCAACCGTCGCATCGCGGATTCAAAGCTTTCTCCCGTTTCGAGACTCCCGTAGCGGCGGGCTGTCAGGTAAACGCTGATCTGCTCCTCGGGGTAATCGCCGGTTCTGACGTGATAGGCGGTCGTCCGTGTCTCGACGCTCAGACGACACTGCGTTCGGCATTCGGCATCCAGCGCGAATTGAATCGATGGTTCGTTACAGATGACAGTCGCACCTGGAATGTCGACAATTCGCTCGAACGCCGGAGTCATTCCGAGTGCTTCGACAAGCAGTTCGTTGTGGTTGCCGCGATACGTGAAATCGAAGCCGTACATGATATTCAACGACTCGCAGTCGATGGGGCTAATCGATAACGCATACGGCGCCTGGTCCAAGACGAGCAAGTGCTGACGCATCACGTCGTTGATCGAAGTCGGATTCACCTGCCCCGAACAAACACGACGGCTCTCCACCGAGACCCACCGATAGTTGCCTTGATCTTTGTCTTCTTCCAGGACGAATTCACCTCGATCCCGGTTGTAGAAGTTCCGCAGCGTGGGGTACTGCTTTCTCATTTGCTCAAAGAAGTGCAGCACCGACTCGCGGGTCTGGGGGAGATCCATCTCGGTATTCAACGTCATATTGACGTAATAATCATCGCTAAACGCGTCGTAATTCTGCATCCGAAGAACTCCTTGAACGGAGGATCGAAGGGACGCCAGCTCAACCGCATGGCTAAGGCGGTGATGCCGACGAGTTGTATGATGCGGGACTCAGTATAAAATGACTGGGCAACGGCTGTCAAAGCGACCGGCTTCCGACACGTAACATCTGATGTGAAGGCAACTTGCCATGACTTCTCCATCCTATGCAGGAATTCGCCCGAAGGCTAGGACCCAGCGCAACCTCAGCGATGGAGTGACTACCTTTGATTCGGACCTGGGCTGGATGGCTGCCGTTTGGCGTGACGGCTTGTTGGCGCGGCTCACATTCGGACACTCTTCCCCTCAAGCCGCCGTCGCCTACTTAGCCATTGACGAAGATCCCACCACTGCCGCTCGCACGATGAAACCGTTGATACGACGGCTGCAAGCGTTTGCGTCCGGCAAGCGGGAAGACGACTTTCTAGACATCCCATTAGACGTAGCGAACATGACGCCATTTCAGCAAGCCGTCATCGAACGTTGCCGTCGAATCCCGGTTGGCGAGACATTGAGCTACGCAGGGCTTGGCAAGGCAGCTGGACATCCGGGCGCTGCGCGAGCGGTGGGCCGTGTCATGGCAACCAACCGTTTCCCGCTGATCGTGCCTTGCCATCGCGTCGTCTCCGCAAGCGGAGCCATTGGCGGCTTTTCGGCTCCGGACGGAATCGACATGAAGCGTCGATTGCTGACACCGGAGCAAACAATTCGGCACTACGACTGATTGCCAGCGTCGACTCAGGCCGCTTCAATAGGGATTACTAAAAGAAAACCCGACTCCAGTATGAATCTGGAACCGGGATAGTGGACACGCTAAAGCGTATCGCAATGGGGCAGCCTGTGGCTTGTCCATCGTTTTGGAGACGATGGACAAAGTAATGCGGTGCAGCCCACATATGACATTTCTCCAATGTAATCGCGACGGTAGGTTTGTGAAGCGGATTGTCAACGAAAATATCATGAATGAGCGCGGGAAAACCATGAATCGCACGATTACCTTTTCGCTCGCCATCTTGGTCGCGGTTGCCGCCAGTGAACCGGCGTCGAGCCACGAAACCACTCGGCAAGCTTTCTCGCAGGCCCGACTACTCGCTCAGGCGGAAACAGACACGAACGCCGAGAATCTGAAGGAGCTGCCGCCGGGTCGGTGCCAGTTACGTATCGACGTGGGCACCGTCGCTGACGACCAAGCGACCCCAGCCGTCGTGAGAATCGTGAATCCGCTGACAGGCAAGACCATCCCGCTGTCGGGCGAGATTCATCGCAATTTGAATTGGTACTCGCTCGACGCAGCCGCTACGGTGGCCGTGCCGCAAATGAAGCTTCGCATCGAAGCGATTCGTGGACTCGATACCGAACTGGCGACCGCCGAGATCGATTTGACCGGGAAATCCGTAGCGACAGTCAAGCTCTCGTTGAAGAACTTTTACGATGCTCATTTCCGCGGTTTGCGGGGCGGCAACACACATCTGCACTTAATGAAGCTCACGCATGAAGAGGCACTGCGATACCTTCGCGTCGTTCCACAAAGCGACGCGATCGATCTGGTTTACTTGTCGTACTTGCGACGCATTCCGGACGAGCGGCATTACATTTCGAATCAGATCGTTGCCGACAGCTTCACCGGCGGCAGCTTGCATCGCTTATCGCAACACGGTGTCTTGTTCGACAACGGCCAGGAGCATCGCCACAATTTTGGCCGCGGAGATCAAGGCTATGGCCACGTCATGCTGCTCAATCTCGAACGGCTTATCGAGCCGGTGAGCCTCGGGCCGGGGATCATGGGCGAAGGAACCGATGACACTCCGCTGCAAGCTGGAATTCGTGCTGCTCACGAGGAGCACGCGACCGCGATCTGGTGCCACAACACGTTCGGACTTGAAGATGTCCCGAACTGGATGGCAGGCCTGATCCACGCTCAGAATATTTATGATGGAGGAACACACGGCACGTACGAGGACACATTCTATCGCTATCTGAATCTTGGGCTGAAGGTTCCGTTCTCGACCGGCACCGACTGGTTTATGTATGACTTCTCGCGTGTGTACGTTCCGATGTTCGACGAACTGACAAGTGCCAGTTGGCTCAAGGAACTGCGCGACGGCCGCTCGTTCATCACGAACGGTCCCCTGTTGGAACTCGAAGCCGAGCGTGGTGGACTTGGCGAGACGTTATTGCTTCCCGCGCCGAATCGAGTGACATTCATGGGCAAAGCCATGGGACGCGTCGATTTTGGCCAGCTCGAAATGATCTATAACGGCCAGGTGGTCGATCAGGTCGCCGCTAAGAAAGAAGACGGATACCATCATGCCGAGAAGCATTTTCGCGTGGAAATCAATGAGTCCGGCTGGGTGGCGTTGCGTGTGAAACCCGACGCAAATGTTAATGAACTCGGACGCCCGCTGTTTGCGCACACCAGCCCGATCTACATCGAAGTTGGTGGCAAACCGACTTTCCGAAAAGAGACGGCCGAGCAACTGGTTGCGGACATGCAAGCGAGTGTGCAAACGATCGAGACGCTTGGCAAGTTCACCAGCGACGCCACTCGAGCTCGGCTTCTCTCCGTGTACGAAACTGAGATCGCAAAACTGAAAGCACGAATCGAGCGCGAGAAGTAAGCATGATTTGGGATCTGCACTGCCATCTGTCTGGTGTCCGAGGGAGCACGCCCGAACAACGCATGTCCGAGTTACTTCGATATGCCGACCGCGTCGGGGTCGAGCGGTTGGTCGTGTATATGGGCATGCGCTGGTCGCAAGATCCAACACCGGAGGATCTGCGTCAGCAAAACGATGAAGTGCTACAGGCGATTAGCCACTGGCACGATCGGGCGTTCGGTTTTGTTTATCTCAGCGCACGTCATGTCGAAGCGAGTCTCGCCGAGTTGGAACGTTGTGTCGCGAACGGCCCGATGGTCGGAGTCAAACTGTGGGTCGCTAAGAAATGCGATGACGAGCAGATCGACCCCATCATTCGCCGAGCCACGGAGCTGAATGCCGTTGTCTTTCAGCATACATGGTTGAAGACGGACGGTAATGAAGCGGGCGAATCGACGCCGATGGAGTTGGCCGAACTGGCCAAGCGACATCCGAAAGCAAAGCTCATCTGTGGTCATACCGGTGGCGATTGGGAACGCGGAATTCGCGCGATCCGTGACCAGCGACATGTACCCGTCGGAATTGGTGGCTCCGACCCGACGGCTGGATTCGTCGAAATGGCCGTCCGCGAACTCGGTCCCGAGCGAGTCATCTACGGTAGCGATGTCGGCGGTCGCAGCTTTGCATCGCAACTCGCCAAGGTTCAAGGTGCGAACATCGCGGATCGAGCCAAGCGATTGATCCTGGGCGAGAATCTGAAGCGGTTGTTGCTACCCATTTTGCGAGACAAAGGCATCCGCGTCTAACGCAGGCCCGGCACGAACGGATTGTTTTGCTTTTCGAATCCGATCGTCGTCGTTGGTCCATGACCTGGGAGAACCAGCGTGTCATCGGGAAGTGTATAGAGCTTGGTGCGAATCGCGGTCGCAAGTTGCTCGAAGCTGCCATCGGGAAAGTCCGTGCGTCCAATACTGCCTCGGAATAACACGTCTCCGCCAAACACCACCCAAGGTGATCCGGACTTCCAGACGAAAACCACGTGGCCCACGGAGTGCCCGGGTGTTTCAAAGACTTCCAAATCGAGCCCGGCGGCAGAGTAGACATCTCCTTCGTATACGAGTTTGTCGGCAGGTGGACTTATCAGATCGACGCCATACGATCGCGAAAGGTTTTCGATGGGGCTGGTTAGCTTCGATGCATCGCCCGCGCCGATCACGAGCGGTGCCTGTGGCCACTTTTTCTTTATCGCCGCGTTCCCAGCGATATGATCGGCGTGGCCATGTGTGTTGAGAATTGCGGCGGGTTCGAGTTCGACGTCCAAGAGCTTATCGATGATCGCCTGCGCATCGAGACCTGGATCGAAGACGATGCAGTCGGAACGTCCTTCAAGGTGGGCAATATAGGCGTTCTCTTGAAAGAGCTCCGACACGACGACAGCAAGGTGCAAGCGATTACTGGGCACAAACAGTCTCCCACAGAATGGCGCGATTGCGTAAGATCTTTGGATCGATGACGCTTGGTAACTTAGCATCTTTGGCCGGTTGGGTAAGACCTCGTGCCTTTTGGTTTGATTCTAATTAGTCCGTCGCGATGGCGGCGATAATGATTACGAGAACAATAAAGCCACGTCAACCGTGCAGCGGAGCTGCCGTCATCTGACCATTTGAGGAAAGGATTCCGCATGTCGTCGCGAGTTTCACGCCGGAAGTGGATTAGTCTGCTTGCATCGTCCACCGCACTCTATACGGTTGGAGCGGTCTGGGCTCAAGAGCCTCGTGACCAGCTGAAAGAACCGGTGTTTCGCGTCACAAAGCGGATTGAGCCTCAACCGGGACAAATGATTCATCCGCTCGACCCAGCGATCAAGATCGCCGAGGAGGGGCTCCATCGGATCAAGACAACGGTGGTGGATTACACGTGTACGATCGTCAAGCAGGAGCGGATTAACGGCGAACTGACTCCGGCGGAACATATGCGAGCCGAGATTCGCAATCGCAAAAACGGCGAGACACACCCAGCTCAACCATTGAGCGTTTACCTGAATTTCCTCAAGCCGGACGAGATTCAGGGGCGCGAAGTGATGTACGTCGAGGGGATTAACGATGGCAAAATGGTGGCTCACGAAGCCAAAGGCGTAAAGAAGATTTTTGGTAACGTCTGGCTTAACCCGGATGGCATTATCGCGATGCAGGGACAACGATATCCGATTACTGAAATCGGTATCGAGAATCTTGTCGACAAGCTCATCGAACGCGCCACGCGGGATCGAAAGGCCGATCCAGAGGGTTTGACGACGCAGGTGCGATTCATCGAAGGTGCCAAAATCAATGGCCGCAGTTGTATGGTTATCGAAGTGACGCATCCCGTGCAACTTCCGCATTACGACTTTCACGTCGCCAGAGTCTTTATTGACGATCAGCTCCAAGTGCCTGTTCGATACGCGGCGTACACTTGGCCAAAAACTCCCGGTGGACAGCCCGAGCTGGACGAGGCATACACTTACCTCGATCTGAAGTTGAATGTTGGATTGAGCGAAAACGACTTCGACTACACCAAGAAGTTCAAGAATTGACACTCGCCGGGAAGGTTCTTTGGGAACACCGCTGTGTCTGAATCGGCAGAGCGTTTCGCTTTCAGATTGTTTCGCCGTATACTTTCGAGTTAACGGCAGCCATCGGAGAGCGAAACGTGGGAACGGCGAGTGGTGCAACGATCGACAGCAAGACTGGCGTGAGCGGGAGCAAGTTCCCGCGACTACGCCGGTTGCTTTGGAGCTGCCTGCGGATCTATCTCGTGGTGTTGTTGGTGCTGTTTCTGCTTGAGAACAAACTGATCTTTCCCGCGCCTCGATTCCCGAGTGGCGATTGGGAGCCGTCTTGGCTGAAGTACGAAGATGTTAGCTTCGCCTCGGCCGACGGTACGAAACTCCATGGATGGTATCTCGACCATCCCGCTCCCAAGGCCTATCTGTTGTACTGTCACGGGAACGGCGAGCATGTGGCCTACGTCGCGCCGGTCGCGGCGGAGTTGCGGTCGCGTTTAGATGTCGCGGTGTTCGTCTTCGACTATCGTGGGTATGGTCGCAGTGAAGGTAGTGCGAACGAAGCGGGAGTGTTGGCGGACGCACGAGCGGCGCACCACTGGCTCGTCGAGCGTTCCGGCGTCGCGCCGGACCAGATCGTGTTGATGGGTCGTTCAGTCGGAGGCGCGGTGGCGGTGGATCTGGCCGACCAGCATGCGAGCCGAGCATTGATCCTGGAAAGTACGTTTACGAGTATGCCGGATGTCGCGGCGAGATTGCACTGGTGGGCTCCGGTGCGATGGTTGATGCGAACTCAGTTGAACTCCGCCGAGAAGATCAGCCGATTTCACGGCTCATTGCTTCAGAGTCATGGCGCTCTCGACGAATTGGTCTCTCTAAGTAACGGAAAGCAACTGTTCGACGCCGCGCAAACTTCGGACAAAGAGTTCTTGGTCTTCGAGGGCCTCGGCCACAACGACTATCCACCTAACGACTACTACCAGCGGCTTCAGGAATTTATCGACCGATTTTCGGACGCCAATCGGTAACGCCAAGGGTAGCCAAGACCTCACACGCGACCGCTAGCAACAGGTTCGCGATCTACTTGCTATTGACGCACCTTGGGCGTTTTCCTAATAGCAAGGGCTATGATTTCCAAAAAATGCCTCCGTTATGTCGTCGCTCTCTGTATCGCCGCCGCGTCGGTTCAGGCGACCATCGGCCAACAGTTATCACAGCCGCCACGAGACGGCGTGTTGCTGCTAAAGCACGGCACAACGTTGAGCGGATTCATTACACCTGCTGGAGACCGCTATATCGTCTTGCTGGGTGAGTCGGGCGAGGCGCGAGTCCCTGTCGCGGATGTCGTTGCCTTCGTTAGCAACCTGCAACAGGCCTACGAATACAAACGCTCAAATCTGAAAGAAGACCTGGCGTCGCGAATCGATCTGGCGCAATGGTGCCTACAACAAAACATGCCCGCACGCGCGGCCGACCAACTTCTGGCCACCGAAATGCTATTCGGCCGCCAGCCGCAACTCGAGTCGCTACATCAACGACTAATCGTTTCCGCCAAGACGACGGGGCTTCCTGGGAGCGTGGCGGTCGAAGCTCGGACGATCGCCAAAGCTAGCTTCGAAGAGCCGCTCGATTCCTTTCCCAGCAGGTCCATCGACACGTTTACATCAGCCGTTCAGCCATTGTTGTTAAACCGGTGTGCGGCAGGCGGGTGCCACAACACACGAGGTTCGAGCGAGTATGTGTTATTCCGCCCGTTTCTAGGTCAAGCGACGACGCAGCGTCTGACGGAGCAGAACTTGAAAGCCACTCTGGCTTATGTCAACCGAACGGCACCGCTCGAAAGTATCTTGTTACAGAGGGCAGCCCTCGCGCACGGAGGAGCGGTTTCAGCGGGCATTCAGGAGAAAGAGCAAAGACAATTCGAGCTCTTGTCGGTATGGCTACATAGCCTCGCAACAGGTCGTCGTTCCTCTGAGCCGAACACGATCGCACCTGCCAACGAGTTGCTGTACCAGCCAAGCCAGTTGTCGAACACGGAATCTACGGACGCTCCCGATGTTGTGCCGGCCTCACGGCTACCGAAAGAGACTGCGAAGCCAATGGGAGATCCGTTCGACCCCGCTCCGTTCAATCAGCAGCACCACGGGCGTACGCACTAGTCCTTAAACAAGCGAACACCCCTGGCGCGACAGGCGGATAGTGCGTAAAAATACTCGAAAATCCCAGACGAATCGCGTGATTCTGGTGTGGTACCGGTTCCGCGACTCGTCAGTTATGGAGGACTTTCGAGTGAAATCTAAG
>CAUJKL010000587.1 GCA_963204995.1 Planctomycetota bacterium
CGCCGCGCGTGGTGAATCTGCGAGTGGACCGCGATCTGGAGATGATCGCCCTGCGTTGCCTACAAAAGCCGATCGACCTGCGTTACGACAGCGCCAACAGTTTGGCGGACGATCTCGAAGCGTATCTCAAGGACGAGCCGATCGCCGCCCGCAGTGGGCGCTTTGGCCAAGTCTTGTCTCAGATGTTCCGCGAGACGCATCACTCGGTCGTCCTCGAAAACTGGGGCTTGTTGTGGATGTGGCACAGCTTGGCCCTGTTCAGCGCCAGCGCGCTGACGAATGTTTTGCAATGGATGCACGTTGATCGCTGGATCTACATGGCGTTGTGGACGATGGGAATTTGGGTGTGGGCGGGCGTGTTCTGGTGCTTACGAAGGCGAATGGGGCCCGTGACGTTTGTCGAGCGGCAAATTGCCCACGTCTGGGCGGCGAGTATGGCGTCGATCGCCGGTCTGTTCTTTGTAGAGATGTGGCTAGGTCTGCCCGCACTGACCCTCTCGCCAGTTTTGCCCTTGATTGCGGGAATGGTGTTCGTGATCAAAGCTGGGATTCTCAGCGGAACCTTTTATCTGCAAGCCGCCGCACTCTACGCCACATCGCCACTGATGGCCTGGTTCCCAGAAATTGGCCATCTGATTTTTGGCACGGTTTCCGCCGCCTGTTTCTTCTTTCCCGGGCTGAAGTATTATCGTCAACGCATTGCTGGCGAAGCGAACTGAGGCGTAAGCGCAGATCTTTCTCGTAGGCCGGAACGAAGGCTTTGCGCAGCTCCGGCGATGGACCGGGTTACCGCTGCCGGAGCTGCGCAATGCCTTGTTCCGGCCTACAGCTGATTTACAATTGGCGTGGAGGGCTTGTTTATCTCCCGGCCGTTTCGCGTTACGATGGCGAGCAACCGGAAAGCTCCGATTTCGAATTCCATGATGCAATAGGAAAAGTGGCCGAGATGAGTGATGCGAAGGTGCGTGGCGTTGTCCACCTGATTGAAGAAACAAAGACCTATGGGCAGAAGGGCTTTCGTAAGCGGCTCGTTGTCCTGGAACAAGATAACGATCGATTCACGAACTATATTCCCTTCGATTTCATCCAAGACGCTTGCGATTCGGTCGACGAACTGAACGTTGGCGACGAAGCGGAGATCACATACCGCTTGGCTGGCCGCAAGTGGCAGAAGGACGCCAAGAGCGAAGTAAAGTTCTTCCTGAACGCGGAAGCGACCGCATTCAAAGTCCTCGGCGGGAAGGGATCTTCGACCGCAAGCAAAGCGCCTGACGACGATAGCGATCCGAACGCTGGCCTTTCGGAAGCCGCTTACGACGAAGAGGATATCCCGTTCTAACGCCATTAGCTCATTGAATGAACGATCAGATTTACAAGGTCGTCTCGCGACGACTCTGGGCGGAGGCGGCACAGGCCGGTGTATTTCGTGGTGCCCCGATCGATTTGCAAGATGGATTCATTCACTTCTCGGCGGCAAACCAAGTTGTCGAGACCGTGGCAAAGCACTTCGCCGGACAAACCGACTTGCTGTTGATCGAGATAGATGCCGCCGCACTCGGCGAGGCGTTGAAGTGGGAAGTCTCGCGCGGTGGCGAACTCTTTCCGCACTTGTACGGCAGCTTAGCGCTCGAGTCGGTGCTTTCAGTCGTAGATTTGCCGCTAGGAGCGGATGGGGCTCATCTATTTCCAGCCAATTTTGCAGATGGTGACCACGAATGAACTCGGTAAAGCCGGTGATTGTTGGGCTGGGCGAAGTTTTGTGGGACGTTTTCCCGGATGGTCCGCGCTTCGGCGGCGCACCTGCCAACTACGCCTGTCACGCTGCCGGTTTGGGTGCCGACGCACACATGGTGAGTGCCGTCGGTCGCGACGAACTCGGCGAGAAAGCTTTGCAGGCGTTAGCAGATCGCCGCGTCAACACGAACTCGATCCAACAGAGCGAGCACCCAACCGGTGCCGTCTACATCAAATTAGACTCGGACGGGAAGGCGAGTTACGAGTTCCTCGAAAACACCGCCTGGGACCACATACATTGGTCGACCGACTTGGAGCGGCTGGCTTCCCAAACGAGCGCCGTCTGTTTCGGGACGCTCGGTCAGCGCAGCGACGAGTCGAAACAAACCATCCGCCGTTTTGTGGACGCCACTCCCGCGTCGTGCCTGCGAATCTTCGATATCAACCTTCGCCCGCCGTTCTATGACGACAGCACGATCCTTGGATCGCTAGAGATCGCCAACATCTTGAAGCTGAACGATGACGAATTGCCGATCGTCGCAGCGCTCGTTGGCATTCACGGAACCGATTGCGAGATCATGCACTTGCTGGCGAAACGGTTTGACTTGCAGCTCGTCGCTTTGACTCGCGGCCCACGCGGGGCGTTGCTGGTGCGCGGCGCTGAGGTCAGCGACCACCCAGGTATTTCGGCTGCGGTCGTCGACACGGTTGGAGCGGGAGATGCATTTACGGCATCGTTGACGCTGGGGCTGCTGAGCGGGCACGAGCTCGACGCGATCAATGCTCGCGCGACACGAGTGGCGGCCTACGTTTGCTCGCAATCTGGGGCAACACCGGCTTTGGCCAAGGAACTGCTCGATTAAATAAACGGGGGGCTACAGCCCAAGCTGAATCTTCAGCGAAGGTTCGATCGATATTTCCGCTAGTGCCAACGCTCGCGCGTATTCATCCGGCGTATTCACGTTCAACAACGCCAGCAGTTCCGAATCGACGTCCCGCAGTTCTCCGAGTGGAACCCGATTTGTTGACAACAAAGCAAAGAGTTCTGAAGTCCTACGATGCTCCTGATCAAGGAGTTGCTCCATCGCTCCCACGGTGCTTGTCCGATAGACAGCCGCGAGCGGATGATAAAACTCACCGTCAACAGGGACTGCCGCATCACGCTCACCAAGCTGAGCGATCATCGCGCGCACAAATTTCGCAGACAGCAGCGGCACATCGCAACTGGTCGCATAGACCGCTTCGGCACGTCCCCCAATCGCCACGATTCCCGCCCGCAGCCCTTCGAGCGGTCCTCGGCATTCTCGTTCGTCGCGAGCGACGATGACATCCCTTGGAAGCGGCGGCAGTTGCTGATCGACTGCGGCGACAACGACAATCGGCTCGACGACTTCCGATAGCACACGAACGACACGCTGCAACATCGACTCGGAACCGAATGGCAACATGGCCTTCGAAACCCCCATACGGTTGCTCTTCCCGCCACACAAAACGACCCCGCCGACTTGCAAGCTCTCACTCATGGTTAAACTCGGTCTTTAGGAGCCCCTACAGGTCACAACATCGAACGAGAAACGAGGTCGGGTCTGAATGGTATTAACTTAACTGTTGCGTGAGGTTTTGGCGCGTACCAGTTTCGCGCTGTGGTTGAGTGCTGGATTGCGAGATGGGTGGACCAACTTCGCATTTATTGGGGGGCGACTCCTTACGCCGTGGTAAGAATCTCACGGACGATGCGGCATTCGCGGCCGTCTGTCAAATGCTGTTCGCGGCCGTTGTAGCGGAAGCTGAGCTGTTCGTGTTCCAAGCCGAACAAATGCAGCAGCGTGGCCTGCAGATCGTTGGGCGTCACCTTGTTCACCGCGGCGCGATGCCCGAATTCGTCTGTCTCGCCGTAGGTCATACCGCCCTTCACTCCGCCGCCAGCCAGCCAGGTACTGAAGCCCTGACCATTATGATCACGACCTTTGGCGTCGGCAGCACCGTGGTTTTCGGTCACTGGAAGTCGTCCAATCTCACCGCCCCAGTGAACCAGCGTCGAATCGAGCATGCCCCGCTGCTTGAGATCTTGCACCAAGGCTGCGGCTGGTTGATCCGTTCGCTTGCATGCGGCGGCAAGACTGGTTTTGATGCTGCTATGGTTGTCCCACGGTTGCCCGTCGAGAAACAGTTGGACGAATCGAACTCCGCGTTCGACCAGTCGCCGAGCAATCAAACAACGCGTGCCGTACTCTTTCGTTTCGGGCTGGTCGATTCCGTACAGTCGCAGCGTGGCTTCCGTTTCGCCAGCAATGTCGAGTGCTTCTGTCGCGGCAGTTTGCATACGTGCGGCCAGTTCGTAACTCGCGATCCGCGCTTCCAGATCGTTCTCGCCGGGGTGGCGGTCGAGATGAGCTTGGTTCAGCTGTGCGAGAAATGCCAGATTCTGTCGCTGCAATTCGCCCTTCAGGTGTTGCGGCGGCTGCAGGTTCAAAATGCGGGGCTCGCGCGGTCGCAACACGGTTCCTTGAAACAGCGGCGGCATCCAGCCGTTCGTCCAATTATTGACACCATCGACGGGCTGTCCGCCAGGATCGGTCAGCACCATATATGCCGGTAAGTCTTGCGACTCCGAACCAAGTGCGTACGTCAACCAGGCACCTAGCGTGGGACGACCCAGTACCGCAGGGATGCCGCTCTGCCAATAACGAATCGAGACTTCGTGGCCATTATGTCCGGTGTGCATCGAACGGATAACGCACGCATCGTCGACGATCTTTGCGAAGTGAGGCAACAACTCGGAGACCTCGGTTCCGCATTCGCCATGCTTTTGAAACCGCCACGGGCTGCCGAATAATGTTTTGCTGGCTCGATTGACGAAGCTGAATTGCACGTCATCGGCGTACTCGGTGCCACTGTACTTCGTCAACTCGGGTTTGGGGTCGAGCAGGTCCATGTGTGCCGGTCCGCCGTGCATGAACAGCGAGATCATGGCATGGGCTTGCGAAAGCCGCGGCGGAGCCTTCGCTTTCATGTCGAACGATTCTTGAGCCTGCGGGATCTTCGCCGGATTTGCCAGCAGGTGCTCTTGTTGGAGCAGCCATGCCAGAGCCATGCTGCCGACGCCCATGGCGTTCTTGGCAAGGAACTCACGTCGGGTATTCGTGTTGTTCATGATTGGTTCGTTTCGTTAGTCCACGTATAGAAACTCATTCGAACTCAACAGCGCCTGACACAGATTCGACAGCGCGTGCAGCGACGGATCGAGGTTGTCGGGGATCGGATTCGATTTCAGGTAAGCCGTTTGTTGGTCGAGGAACGCCGTTGCAGAATCCAGCTCTTCCTCGCGAGGCTGGCGACAGAACGCAATTTGCCACGCTACAACCGCTTGCTCTGCTGGCGAGGCTGCGGCCGACTTCGCTCGAATTCGCTCGGCCAGTTTGCGCGAGTGACTGAGCACAAACTCGCTATTCATCATCATCAATGCTTGCGTGGCCGCCGTCGACGACGGGCGGCGCTCACAGTTGACTTCCATCACAGGCGCATCGAAGGCGGTGAGCATCGCGACGGGCTGCGTCCGCTTCACGCGGATGTAAATACTCCGCCGAGAGTCGTCGCCATCGACGATCACTTGGCCGGTGTCATCCGCTTTGATGTTAACCGGAGCACCGTACAACTGATCGACCAGCGTACCGCTGGCAGCCAAAGTTCGATCGCGCAGCGCCTCGGCGTCGAGCCGGTGAATCGGCATTCTCCCGTAAAGCTTGTTACCTGAGTCAGCCGCCAAGCCTTCGGCTGTCGCTTGAGATGACTGGCGATAAACCGTCGAGGTCATAATCAGCTTGTGCAAGTGCTTCAAATTCCAACCGCTCGCCATAAACTCGCTGGCCAGCCAATCCAGCAGCTCTGGATGTGTCGGACGCTCGCCCAACACGCCGAAGTCCGATGGTGTTCCGACGATCCCGCGACCAAAGTGGTGCATCCAGACGCGATTCACAATCACCCGAGCCAGCAGCGGATGCTTGCCGTTCGTGAGCGACTTGGCGAAAGCCAACCGTCGCCCTGTCGTTGGAATCGAAGTGTCGATGGATGCGATCTCGACGCGTTCGCCAGGAGGGCTCGCAATCGTCAGGCCCGCAGGCGTGACGGCGTCCTTCGGTTCGCGATAGTCGCCACGATGAAATAGATGCGTTGCGGGAGGTTCGCCGACCGGCTCCGTCAGCACGCGTATAAACTCTTCCGTCGGTTTCTTCGAACGCGCCTCGGCAATCCGCTCGTCGAACTTCTTCAGTTCGTCGGCAGCGGCTTGGTTGTATTGGTAAAGCGTGCCGGGTGAAATGTTGACGGCCGGATATTGTTTCAGCAGCGCATTCTGCTCGTCGTTGCGTTTATCGGCCGGTGTCGAATACGCATCGCGCAACTTTAGTCGCAACGCATCGTCGTACTTTAGCAACTCCTTCTCCAACGCCTCGGCCATGTACGTCGCTTGTTTTTCGCCGCGCTCTACGGCGATCTTTTGCGCTTCGGCTTCGATCTCTGCTGCCTTGGCTCGATCTTTGTCTGTGTACAGTGTTATCAAGCGTTGTTGCGGTGTGCGCCATTGCTTCCAACTTAACGCGGGTTCGAATACAGCTCGCAGTTGGAAATAGTCTTTCTGCGGAATTGGATCGTAGCGATGATCGTGGCACTGCGCACAACCGACGCTTAACCCAAGCAGCGATGTGGAGACAATCTTGATGGTGTCAGCGATCGTCTGATTGCGAGCCGTGTCGTCGTTCGATCCACTGCCAGTTCCGTCGGCCGCCATCCGCAAGAAGCCAGTCGCCACCAGCTTCTCGATTTGTTCGGGAGCGAGGTTCGCGTGTGGCAGCGGCACCATCTCGTCACCGGCCAACTGCTCTTGGATGAATTGATCGAAGGGCTTGCCATCGTTCAGCGACTTAATCACATAGTCACGGTATTTGTACGCCCAGGGGCGATCCGCATCAGTATTTGAATAGCCTTCCGTATCGGCGTAGCCCGCCACGTCCAGCCAATGCCTCGCCCAGCGCTCGCCGTAACGCGGCGATTCCAGCAGCGTGTCGATCAGCTTCGAGTAGGCCTCTGGCGTTTCGTCGGCGAGGAATGCTTCGATCTGTTCTGGCTTCGGGGGCAAGCCCGTCAGCCCGAACGAGGCTCGCTTCAACTGCGTCAACTTGTCGGCTTCTGGGGAGAACGACAATCCGTGCTCATTTAGCTTGGCGAGGATGAAGGCATCGATGGGAGTCGCGATTCGTTCGTTGGTCGAAAACGACGGCGCATCCGGTCGTCGAATCGGTTGGAATGACCAGAACGCTCGTTCGGCGGGAGTAATGCCAATTCCGGGGTCGATCGTATCGGGTTCCGGACTCGCTGTCACCGCTCCGCTCGCGATCCAGCGGCGAATGGTATCGATCTGTTCGGGGGCGAGCTTTTTCTCACCGGGCGGCATCTCGCCGCTGACCAAACGCTCGACGAGATAACTCGCTTCCGCATCGCCCGGCACAATCGCGGCACCGCTATCGCCACCCTTTTCCGCAAACCGTCGCAGCCGCAGATCAAGCCCGCCTTTTAGATCCTCCGTCGCCCCGTGACAGTCAAGGCAATAAGCCTTGAAGATCGGGCGGATGTCCTGCTCGAAAGTAAGTCGTTCGTTGGCGCGGGTTGTCGAATAACTTAACTGCAGGACGAGCGAGATGGTGACTAACAGATGGTATTGCATGGCATGCTGCGTTCGTGGCGGGCGTCTTGGGCGGGGATGGCGATGGCGAAAGTCGAGCCGTTCTGCCAACTCGGTCCAGTCTAACAAGTTTCTGCCTTGGAAAGCAAAGCACGTTCCCCGAGGCGTTGAAAACGGAAAGCGAAGTTGGAGGAGTTCATTTTCAACCCGCCAGTGTTACTTCTTAGCCAGTTTTCAACGTGTGTGCTCGGATTTTGACAGCGCCGCGGATTCCATGCTACGATCACGGTCGAGGAGATTTATCTATGCCTTATCAATTTCCGTCTGATATTCAGAAAAGCGTGCAGGCACAGATTGCCAGCGGCGAGTTCGAAACGGATGACGAAGTACTTCGCGAGGCGCTGGCCACGCTGGCAAGTCGTCAGCGCGGGTTACAGCAACTCCGACAGATGGTAGCCGACGCGGATGGCGACATTGCCGCTGGGCGAGTTGGCTCCTTCGACCCGGAGAAAACTAAGCGGGCGGTCCGTGAGCGACTCAAACAGCAAGGGATAGTCGACTAATGCCGCAAGCTCGACGCACGGAGTCCGCCGAAGCGGATCTTCAGGAAATTGCGTTTCAAATTGCGGTTCGCGATCAACGCCCTGCTACTGCTGATCGTGCTATCGACGAACTCATTGAACGGTGCGAGCGGCTGGCCCAGAATTCTGAACATTCGGCACAAGGTACGTCGGCACCGGAACTAGGAGATAACGTAAGGCTCCTCGCTCATCGACGCTGGGTCATCGTATTTCGATACGCGGCACACGGCGTGGACATCTTGCGATTCGCCGACGGAAGCCAAGACTATATGTCCGGGAAACTGGCCTGAACGCCCATGGGGTTCTATCGCAACTTCGATCATTGGTCGCGAGGTGAGGGGCGCAAGATGGGGACTGGTCGCGAACTGAATTGACGAACACAATGTCCACCTTGTCAACTTGCACGAAGATCGAGGAGTTAGACGATGGAATATCGCTTGTTGGGTCGCACCGGAGTAAAAGTCTCGCCGGTTTGTTTGGGGACCATGATGTTTGGCGGGCCGACCAACGAGGCTGATTCGGCGAAGATCATTCATAAAGCCCTCGATCTTGGAATTAACTTCATCGATACGGCTGATATGTACAGCCGAGGCGAGTCGGAGAGCGTCGTCGGACGTGCAATTGCCGGGCGACGCGATCAAGTGGTGTTGGCCACCAAGGGCCGCAACGCGATGGGAGATGGACCGAATGAGCAAGGACTTTCGCGGCTGCATCTAATGAATGCTCTCGACGCGAGCCTCAAACGACTCGGCACAGATCGCATTGATGTTTACTACGCCCACGCGCCGCACGTCGACACACCCATCGATGAGACACTGCGAGCGATGGATGACATGGTTCGCAGCGGTAAGGTCCGTTATATCGCTTGCTCGAACGTGCGAGCTTGGCGATTGTGCGAAGCCTTGTGGACCAGCGACAGGCTGAATACCGAGCGTTACTGCTGCGTCCAGCCGCTCTATAATATCGTGAATCGCGATATCGAAGTCGAACTGCTGCCGCTGTGTGAGGAACATCGTGTTGGCGTCGTTACCTACAGCCCGCTGGCGCGAGGCGTCCTGACGGGCAAATACAAGCCGGGCGAACCGCCTGCGGAAGGCACGCGAGCGGCGAGGAAAGACGCACGGATGTTGCAAGCCGAATGGCGAGAGTCGAGCCTGGAAGTTGCCGCACAGCTGTCTGACTATTGTGCCCAGAAAGGCGTCGCCACAAGCCAATTCGCACTGGCTTGGTGCATGGCGAATCCGATCATCAGCTCGGTAATTGTCGGCCCGCGGACGATGGAACAATTCGACGACAATATCGCTTGCCTCCATGCGACGATCACCGATGAGGACGAAGCGTTCGTCGACAGCCTTGTGCCCACCGGCGAGCATAGCGGCAAGGGGTTTCAGGACACGGCCTACCCGGTCACTGGCCGAGGCCGCTCATAGCCGCCATATAGTGGGTAAGGGAGAGGCGTCCCTCTCCCTCCCCGTTGTCGCGACAGGGTCGATTCCCTGTATTTACCACGGTGCGTCTTTCTCGCATGGGCGACCCCGGCAGAATTGCCTCGTGGTGAGGAACACGGCAAGCCTCCATC
>CAUJKL010000588.1 GCA_963204995.1 Planctomycetota bacterium
CGGCGATGGCACAGGGAATCAGGATTGCTCTTGAGGACCATCGATCGGGCCGCGTCGAGCACCAGTGCCAGGCCACCCAGCCAGCCCACGAATCGCCAGATCAGAGAGTGATCCACAACCGGCTGGTGAGTCGGTGAAGCGTCATCGGACGACGCTTCACGAGCCACCGACGGATAACCGATCAAGGACCGACCGTCGCGGACGCTTTGGCGATAGGTGACGCGTGGACGCGTGAGATACTGCTCGGCGCGAGACAACAGACAGGGAGTGGCGAACCGCTTATACGGCAGGACGAAAGTCCGGGTGGTCGGTAAAACTCCGACCACAACTGCAACACTTCCACCGCGCCAGCCAGACCCGCACACGTTCAACCTGGTTGCCGACCATGTATCGCAACAGACGCGACCGCAACTCATGCGGGGCGAAGACCTCACCTTTTTCGCAGACGGCACAAACCTTACGGTAGCGGACCCGATCTCGGGAATTCCGCCGCACCGCAGCGTTATGCTTCTTGATTTCGTCGGCCAGATTCGAGATGCTTGTCATCAGATCGAGATGCATGGGAGCGAGGTTCTGTCGAGAGGACTCGCTCCCTCTCTTTTTCTTGTGTCCAAAACAAATTCCCGCGCGCCCTGAAGGCGGGGTTTTCAGATGCAATCTACAGAGGCGGGGTAGGAAGCGGGATAGCCGCGGGGTAGAAATCGAGTCAAATAATTCGACTCGCGCGCCGGTTAAGCGGGCTGGTTAATCTGCGCCCTAGGACACCCGTACTTAGGAACCAGTTCGGTCGCGGTTTGCAACTTATTACTGGACCTTGGATTTCAGCTATACGAAATGCAACCGCCACACCGACCACTCGTTGCATCTCACGATATCACCGTCGTCTATGCTACCCGCCACCCACCGAAGATGTCTTGAGTGACTGGGTATAGCGCAGGAAGCAGGAACAATTTGCGACTTCGCGTCTTGGTGCAAGACTCGCCGTTTCAAAATCTCACGCCAAGGCGCGATGCCGCAACCGAAGCTATGACTGATCGCATTATGGATGCACACAGTAACCAACGCACGTTTGCCGAAGTTATCGAAACGATACGTGCTCGCTGGCCGGATGCATTGGAGCAAACGCCGACAGACTCGCCCGTCTTCATCCTCGCCGCTGGCTGGCGGTCGGGGTCGACGTTGTTGCAGCGGATGTTGATGCCTGAATGTTTTGTTTGGGGCGAGCCTTATGGGCATTCGTGCATGTTGCAGCAACTGGCCGAGCCGCTGCGATGCATTACGGACGATTGGCCGGAGCCGCATTTCTTTTATGAACAGAAAGTAGCCGTCACGCTCCGCCGTGACGAGCCTGCGACGTTGGATGTCGCGTCGCCGGTGGACTCCGCTCGTCAGGATGTGTTTGAATCGAACGGATCGGGCGTGGATGGGAAACACGTCGCGGATGGTCGTGTGCGGGATAAAGGCGATGCGGTGAGGCTCATCACGACGGAGCGTGATGGCTACGTTGCTGAGCGTGAAGGGTTGAGCGAACGCTTCATTGCGAACTTGTATCCGAATGTGGCGACCTTGCTGGACGCTCATCGTGCCTACTTCGACACGCTGTTCGCGAATCCGGCTCGCAAAGCGAACGCCGATCACTGGGGATTCAAGGAAGTGCGTCTGTCGGCGGATTACGCTCACTATCTGAAACTGCTGTATCCCAACAGCAAGATCCTGTTCCTGATTCGGAATCCTTACGACGCTTATCGGTCTTGGGCGGCGAGGCGGAATGCGGGTTGGAAGTGGTTTTATCGTTGGCCGGATCAGCCGGTGACGGCTCGGTGGTTCGGGCGACTGTGGACGGACCTGGCAGGCAGTTTTGTTGAGCAAGCGGAGACTCTTGGCGCTCACGTGGTGCGCTACGAAGAGTTGAAAGCTGGTGATTACGAGCCGATGGAGGCGTACCTTGGTTTTGAATTGAATCGCGATGCTGCCAAGGTGCGGCCTGCCGATGGGCCTAAACCGATTGATGTTATCCCGCAAGCGGAGTTGGATGAACTCGGTGATGAGATGCACGCGTTGGCGGAGGAACTGGGATATCCCTTAAGTAGGATGGACGTCTCGTCCGTCCGAGAAACAGCTCGGACCAAAGCGCCGCAGGGGCGGACCAGACGTCCATCTTACGAGGAAGCCAGGGCCGATTTAGATCCCACACGCTGTGTGGTACTCGTGCCGATCGGTGGTTCGGTGGTGCCCGCCTGTGAAGAGGCACTGGCCGAGTTGGAGCGACGTGGCTATCAAGTGCGGCGCGTCCGAGGCTACTCGGCGATCGATCAAGGCCGGAATCAAATGGCGACCGATGCGATGGCCGATGGTTTTGATGAAACGATGTGGATCGATTCGGATGTTGGATTCGATCCCGACGACATCGAGCGCCTACGCCAACACAATGTTCCGATTGTGTGTGGCATCTATCCACAGAAGGGGCGACGCGTGCTGGCTTGTCACGTGTTGGCGGGAACCGAAAAACTTATCTTTGGCGACGAGGGTGGTTTGACGGAAATTCTGTATGCCGGAACCGGGTTCTTGCTCGTGCGGCGCGAGGCATACGAAACGATTCAACGCGAGTTGCAATTGCCGTTATGTAATGAACGTTTCGGCGGACGACCGATGGTGCCGTACTTTCAGCCGATGAGTCATCCCGAGACGGTAGAGTCGGAAGTCAGCGGCCACTGGTATCTGGCCGAAGACTTTGCGTTTTGTCAGCGGGCTCGCCAAGCGGGCTTTACGATCTGTGCCGACACCCGCGTGCGGCTGATGCATTACGGCAACTACGGCTACAGTTGGGAAGATGCCGGGATGGAGTTGCAACGCTACCGGACCTTTCACTTCCACACGAAGTGAGCGGGGCTGCTGAGATACCGCCCAAAGACAAGCAAGCAGATGTTACCACCGCTGACTGATAATTGCGTTGCAGCAATTTCTCGGACACGCAGGAAACATCAAAGCGGTCAGGCGTCTTTGACTGCTTCCTGCTCTTGGTAGCAGTTTAGTCCATTTACCTTGTCGGAGCGACCAGATCGGACTTGCGAAGGTGTTGGGTACTTGATTGGCATTCTCCCAGGTCGGAAATAGATGCCGATGGAATTCTGTTTTTATCCCAAACACGAACATGGCTGCCCGAATGTGAGCCTTTGTCCGCATCTCGGTGGTGGGGCACTCAGCACCGCGGTGATGATCGCCAATCAGTCGGGTAACAACGTCGATGATCTCTATCGGACGAACGTCCTCCCGATCGCGTGATGCGACGGCTGTACGCCGGTGCGTAAGCATCTGGCGTAGAACGGATGTCGAGGTGACTCCCTGGCATCCTCATCGCTGCCTTCGGTACGCGTCGGCGGCATTCCTTGTTGCTTACCAAGCTCGGACCGCGTGAGGTTTCGAGTTTGCTCGATGCTGCGCCTGAGGCGAATTCGACAACTTCCGCATCGCAGGATCATTCCTTGGCCCTCCCCTCTCATCAACGACTCGTCCAACAATCCACCATTCCTCACCAATCCGCTCGCCACGCTGACAACTGACGAATGAACTAAACTGTTACCTCATGGAGGGCGGCATTGCACTGGTCGGATACTTGATCTTGCTCCATCGAGAGAGCAACTGGCGGGAGAAAACGCGAGCACAATGGCAAGCAGATTTCGCTGCGTTCATGGCAGATCAAG